>JANRJF010000158.1:0-1827 GCA_033764095.1 Deltaproteobacteria bacterium
CACCCACAGCCCCTTCCAGACGCGCCGCGCACCGAGCCCGCCGGCGAGCGGCTCCAGCGCGGCGACGCCGCGCGCGACGCCGCGCAGCCCCGGCGCGCGCGCCTCCAGCGCCGCCAGGCGCGCCGCGAAGCGATGATGCGCGTAGCCGCCGAACAGCTCGTCGCCGCCCTCGCCGGTGAGCGCGACGGTGACGTGCGGGCGGGCGAAGCGCGCCAGGCAGAAGGTCGGCACGATCGCCGGATCGGCGGCCGGCTCGTCGTGGTGCCAGACGATCTCGGCGAGCAGGTCGGGCGAGCAGCCGTCGATGCGCAGCTCGTGGTGGCGGGTCTGGTACAGGGTCGCCGCGGCGCGCGCGTGCGCCAGCTCGTCGAAGTCGGGATCGGCGAAGCCGACCGCGAAGGTCTCGACCGGCTGCGCCAGGTGGCGGCGCATCAGCGCGACGATGGCGCTGGAGTCGACGCCGCCGCTGAGGAACGCGCCGAGCGGCACCTCGGCCATCAGGCGCGCGCGCACCGCCTCGTCGAGCAGCTCGCGCACCCGCGCCGCGGCCACCGCCGGCGCGCGCGGCGCCGTTTCGATCGGTTGCGGCAGCTCCCAGTAGCGCTGCGACACGATGCCGCGAACGCCGATCTCCAGCTGGCAGCCGGGCGCCAGCTTGCGCACCCCGGCGGTCAGCGTCTGTTCGCCGGGGACGAAGCCGGTGGCGCAATAGGCGGCCAGCGCCGCCGTGTCGACCGCGCCGTCGACCCCGGCGGCGGCGAGCGCCTTGATCTCCGAGGCGAAGGCGACGCACCCGCCGCGCTGCGCCCAGTACAGCGGCTTCTTGCCGAGCCGATCGCGGCCGAGCAGCAGGCGACCGGCGCGACGATCGTACAGCGCGTAGGCGAACATGCCCTGCAGGTGGGTGACGAACTCGACGCCGTGCTCCTCGTAGAGATGCACCGCGACCTCGACGTCGCTGCCGGTGCGGAAGCGGTGCCCGCGGCGCTGCAGCGCCGCGCGCAGCGCCAGGTGGTTGTAGATCTCGCCGTTCATCACCACGGCGACGTCGCCGCTCTCGTCGAACAGCGGCTGACGCCCGTCGGCGACGCCGACGATGCTGAGCCGCCGCATGCCGAGGCCGACGGCGCCGTCGACCAGGTAGCCGTCCTGGTCCGGCCCGCGGTGCACCAGGGTCGCGGTCATGGCGCGCAACACGGCGGGGTCGGCGCCGCCCGGCGCGTAGAGTCCGGCTATGCCGCACATGCCGGCCTCCCGCCCGCCAGCGCGAGCTTGAGATCGAGCAGCGCCGGCGCGTCGCAGCCGACGCCGATGCGGCGCAGCCGGAAGACATCGGCGCCGCTCCGATTGGCGCCGCGCTCGGCGGTGCAGGCGTAGCGGTAGCCGCTGCGGCGCACCAGCGCGACGTGCGCGTCGCCGAAGTCGCCGGCGCGCCCGTTCGGGTAGGCGAAGCCGTGCACCGGCGCGTCGAGCTGCGCCTCGATGCGCGCCTTGGCGTCGAGCAGCTCGCGTTCGGCGCAGGCCAGCGACACCTTGCTGAGGATCGGGTGGGTGACGGTGTGGGCGCCGATCTCGACGCCGCCGCGCGCCAGCGCGCGCACGCCGTCCCAGTCGAGCAGCCGCGCCGCGCCGCCGCCGCGGCTTGCCGCCAGCCGGGCCAGCTCGGCCAACAGCGCCTCGCTGCGGCTCGCCGCCAGCTGCTTGAGCTCGGCGTCGATGCGGGCCAGCCCGGCGAGGTCGCCGCGGCGCGCCAACGCGCGGCGCACCAAACCGTCCAGCGCCGTGCCGCTCGCCGGCCAGGCGTCGGCGCCGACGCGCCGCGCCCAC
>JANRJF010000159.1:0-8957 GCA_033764095.1 Deltaproteobacteria bacterium
CGGCCGCGGTGCGGCATGCCCATGATCGTCTCGTCGACGCCGGCCGAGCCGGCGTCCTCGATCAGTACGTCGAGCAGCGGGATCAGCGCCTCGGCGCCCTCCAGCGAGAAGCGCTTCTGGCCGACGTACTTGGTGCCGAGAAACTCCTCGAAGCCGGTGGCGACGTTGAGCTTGTCGAAGATGCGGCGGCGGTCGTCGTCGCTCAGCTGCGGGCGGTTGAGCGACGGCTCCATGCGCTCCTTCAGCCAGTCGCGCTGCGCCTTGTCGGAGATGTACATGTACTCGACCGCGAAGGTGCCGCAGTAGGTGGCGCGCAGCTGCGCGATGAGCTCGCGCAGCGTCGTCTCGGAGTGGCCGCGGAAGTTGCACTGGATGGTGCGGTCGAGGTCGCTCTCGGCAAAGGCGAACTGCGAGAGGTCGAGCAGCGGGTGCTCTTTGAGATTGCCGCCGAGCGGGTTGAGGTCGGCGATCAGATGGCCGAGCTCACGGAAGGTGTGGATCAGGTCGTAGATCCCGATGACGCGTTCCGCCTGGCTCGCCGAGATCGGCGGCGTCGCCGGGCGCCTGCCGTCGGCGCCGATCTCGAAGCCGGCGAAGAAATGGGCCCAGTCGGCGCCGACCGCGGCCGGATCGCGCTGGTACTGCCGGTACAGGTCTTCGATGTAGTCGGGGTTTGCCCGCAGGATGAAATCCAGATCCATGTCGCCGCCTCCTCCTTGCGCGGCGTCTGCACAGCCTAGCAGACCGCGACCGGAATACACCCGGTGACGCCGCAGAAGGGGCGTGCCCAGCGCCCCAACCACCGCCGGCAGACCTACGCGGCGGGACGGGGTGACGCAAGCCGAGTTCGGCCACGGGCGCGTGTCGCGACACCGTCATGCCGATTTCGCCCCCTGTTCACTGCGCGGTCATCCCTCTGTCACGTCGGCTCCCTACCGTGCGGGCGTATGGCGGGGTGGAGGTTGGAGGTGACGATGCACAGTGAACCGAATCTGTTCCCAGCCGCCGAGGCGCCCTTCGATGTGCGCCTGGCCGAGACCGCAGACGAGCTGCGGCAGGCGCAGCGCCTGCGCTACGAAGTCTTCGGTGTCGAGCTCGGCGCGCGATTGCCGGAGGCGGTCAACGGACTCGACGCCGACCGCTTCGATGCCCGCTGCGATCACCTGCTGGTGTGCGAGCGCGCCAGCCGCCGGGTGGTCGGGACCTATCGCATGCTGCCGCCGCAACGGGCCGCGGCTGGCGACTGGTACTGCGCCGACGAGTTCGACTGCCGTCGCCTGCTGGCGCACCGCGCCGGCATCATCGAGCTGGGGCGCGCCTGCGTCGCGCCCGAGTACCGCACCGGCCTGGTGATCGCGCTGCTCTGGGCCGGGGTGATGCGCTACGTGCAGGCCTGCGGCGCGACCCACGTCATCGGCTGCGCCAGCCTCGACACCGCCGACGGCGGCCACCTCGCCGCTACCATCTGCCGGCGCCTGCTGCGCGATCATCTGGCACCGCCGCAGTGGCGGGTGACGCCCAGGCGCGCCTTCGTGCTGGAGGGCTGGCGCGAGATCGAGAACGCGCCGCTGCCGGCGCTGATCAAGGGCTACCTGCGGCTCGGCGCCGAAGTCTGCGGCGAACCGGCCTGGGATCCCGACTTTCGCACCGCGGACCTGCTGGTCCGCCTGGAGGTGGCGCGTGCGAATCCGCGCTATGTCGACCGTCTACTCCGCGCCGCGGCCTGAGACCGCGCTGCCGGCGCAGGTCGGGCGCGTCGCCCGCCTGTTCGCGCTGCTGCTGCAGATGTGGCTCGCCGCGCGCCTCGCGGCGCCGCAGCTCGGCGAAGCGCAGCGCGCCCGCCTGATGCGGTACTGGGCGCGGCGCTTCCTGCGCACGCTCGGCGTCGAGGTGCAGGTGCGCGGCACGCCGCCGCGCCGCGACGAGCCGACTCTGATGGTCGCCAACCATGTCTCGTGGCTCGACACCTACGCCGTACACACCGTCGAGGCGGCGCGCTTCGTCGCCAAGTCGGAGGTCGCCACCTGGCCGATCATCGGCATCATCGCGCAGCGCTTCGGCACGGTGTTCATCCAGCGCCGCTCCTGCCGCGCCGCCGCACGCACCGTCGGCGCGCTGGCGCAGCTGCTCTGCCAGGGCCGCTCGGTGGCGGTGTTTCCGGAGGCGACCACCAGCGACGGACGCGGCCTGCTGCCGTTCTACCCGGCGATGTTCCAGTCCGCCGTGCTCACCGGTGCGCGCGTGCAGCCGGTGGCGATGCGCTACCGCGACGACAACGGCGCGCCCACCGAGCTGGCCAACTTCGTCGGCGAGATGTCGGTGCTCGATTCGCTGCGCAACATCCTCGCGGCACCGCGCCTGATGGTCGAGGTGGTGTTCTGTGCGCCGATCGACCCGAACGGCATGACCCGGCGCGAGCTCGCCGCGGCGTCGCGCGGTGCGATCGCCGTGGCTCTGGGGGTCGAGCTCGCCGCGCCGGAAGACCGTCCGCTGCCGCGTGCCGCGTGACGCGCCGGCCTCGTCCCGCCCGCGTCGGCGAGCGGGCGTGTGGTGCGCGATCGCGGGCGCGCCTCTACGCCTGGGCGTGACGGCACGCTCATGGCTCACGCCTACACGTCGCGGCCGCGCATGGCGTAGATGCGGGTGACCTCGATCTCCAGGGCGACGGTGCGGCGCGGGCGGCCGCCCGCGCCGGGGCGGGTGTCGCGCAGGCTGTCGGGGATCTCGCGTGCGATGCCGTGCACGATCGCCGCGGCGCCGTGAGGTCCCCAGGTGGTCAGCGAGACGCGCGGGTTGCGCTGCAGGTCGCGGCGCCGCACGGCGGTCTCGTAGATCGTCGAGCGCAGCCGGCCGTCGACGAACTCGGCGTGTACCGGCGCGACATGCGGCGTGCCATCGGCGCCGCAGGTCGCCATCGCCTTCAGCCGCGCGCCGTTCCAGAAGGCGACGAAGGCGGCCGCGTCGAGGCGCCGCTCGACGTGGTCGAAGGTGTCGCGCACCGCCTGCCCGGCGCTGGCGCGGCTGCGGTCGATCACCGCCTGCAGCGCGGCGAGCGCCGCCGCCGGCCAGGTGCCGGGATCCTTCGCATCGGGTGGCGTCGCGGCGGCGAGCGGTAGCTTGCACGGCGGAGTCGTCGGTTCGCTCATCGCACGTTCTCTAGCCTGCCGCGGCGCGCGACGACACCTCTGCTCCTTCCCCCGCGCCGCGGGGCAAGGCCGGGATGGGGGTTCAATGTGCGTGCGGCCCCTGCCCGAGCGCCAGCCGCGCGAGGTCGCGCACCGTCGGCGTCGGGCCATCGGCCTGCAGGCGCTTCAGCGCATCGACTCCGGCCGGACCGGCGAGCGACAGCGCGGTGACGGCGCCGGCGGCCTGTGCGGGCACCTGACGCGCCGCCTGCTCCAGCGCCGGCACCGCCGGCGCGCCGAGCCGGCCGAGCGCGGCGGCGGCGGCGGCGCGCACCGGTGGGTCGCTGTCGGCCAGCACCGGCAGCGCGCCGTCTACGCCCCATACGGTGCGTGAGGCGGCCAGCGCTTCGACGGCGGCGATGCGCACCGCTGGCGACACATCGCCGCGCGCCAGGCCGGGCAGGGTGCGCTCGGCCAGCGCGCCGCTGGCGTAGCGCGCCCCGACCGCACGCAGCGCGGCGTCCGGGTTGCCGAGCAGCGCCTCCGCCTGCGCCGGCGGCAGCCCGCCGCGAATCTCGCCGAGCGCCAACAGCGCCGGCGCCTGCAGCGGACCGGCCGATTTCGACAGCGTCTCGAGTTGCGGCGCGGCGGCGGCAAGCCGCGCAGTACCGGCGAGCTCGACGACCGTGCGGCGCAGCGGCAACGGGCGGCGATCCGACGCGGCGACCTGCATCAGCGTCGCGGTGGCGTCAGCCGTCAGCGCGGCGACCAGCGGCGGTGCGCCGACCAGACGCGCCAGCGCCGCCGCGCTCAGCGTGTCGCTGGCTGCCGCGGCCATCTGCGCCAATGCCGTCGCGCGGCGCGGCGGCGGCGCATCGGCGGGCAGGCGCAGGTAGTCGGTGAGCTGTTGCAGATCGACGGCGGGCGGATCGCGCTGCAGCGCGTCGCCGTCGGCGCCGACGACGTGCAGGTCGGGTCGTTCGCGCCCGCGCGCGCGCCACAGCGAGCTGGTCGGCAGCGCGTCGAGTGCCAGCAGCACGCGCTCGCCTTCCTTCAGTCGCGGCGGTCGGGCGCGGGCGAGCTCCTCCCAGGCAATGTCGATGTCGGTGTTCGGCTTGGCCGTGCCGCGCAGCGCCTGGCTGACGCGCAGGGTGGTGACATAGGCGCTGGCGTCGAGCCGGGTCACCGCGCCGACGCGGCCGACCACCACCAGCGGCGCCTGCTCCGCCGCGGCGAGCAGCGCCAGCGTCGGATCGCACTCGCCGCCGTGCGCGGTCGTCGTGGTGACCAGCAGCGCGAGCAGCAGCAGGCGGCGCGTGTTGGAGCGAGCGAGTGAGGCCACGGATTACACGGATCTCACGGAGGGGAACTTGATGAATCGAGTAGTATTCAGCTCCGTGAAATCCGCGTAATCCGTGGCCTCGCTCGTTCGCCCGAAGACGCGGCTCAGCGCGTGAACCCGGGCACGCCGTCGACGTCGGCGTACAGTGCGTTGCTGAAGCCGAGCGACAGCACGCCGCCCTCGCCGAGGTTGCCGTCGGTGAGCTCGGCGACCGTGGTGTTGGTCGCCGCGTTGAGATCGCCGGCGATGACCGGGAACATCGGCCGCGAGACGCCGTCGGTGCCCTTGGCGAGGACGACGAACCAGGTGTCGCGGTCGAGCGTGTAGGGGACCGAGATGGTTGCCTCGAAGCGCTCGGCGCCGGGCACATCGGGATCGACGACGACGCGCTCGACCGTGAAGTCGGCGCCGGCCGCCAGCACCAGGCTGGGCTCGGCCGCGTACAGCGTCGGCACGCCGTCGCGCGTGCGCGCCACCACGGTCGTGGCGTTGGCGTAGATCTCGATACGGTCGAAGGGCGCCCAGATCGGCGCCTGCACGCGCGCCTCGAGGATCACCTTGCCATTGCTGCTTGCGACGGTGGTGGCGCCCTCGAGGGTGAGATCGGCGCTGGCGCCCGAGCCGTCGTCGGCGCGCAGGCGCGGCGTGACGAAGGCGCCCTGACCGCCGATGGCGCGGCCGGCGGCGACGGCGCGCGCGCAGTCGGCTGGGTCGATCTCCGCCGGCTCGTCGGTCGGCGACGCGGTCCAGGTGCGCGCGCCGGCGGCGTTGATCGGCAGGAATTCGTGCGTGTCGGTGTCGGCGATGGCGGTGGTGATCAGGCCCTGGTTGAGCAGGTTGAACCACACGCCGATGCGCGTATCGAGGAACTCGCTCTGCTTGCCGCGGCTGGCGCCGTTCCACAGCTCCAGGGCGCGGAAGTGGACGTAGTCGTTGGGGCCGTTCGGATCGAGGCGGAAGCGCAACCGGTTCTCCGGCGTGATGCGCATGCGCGGCGGCACCTCCTTCGTGTCGATCAGCAGCGGATCGAAGGTGCTGTCGATGTGGTTGATCTGCATGATCGTGTCGGGAGTGCTGAGCGGGCCGTGCTCGGCCAGGTCGCGCATCGCCTCGAGCTCCAACCCGTAGGCGCCGTAGGCCTTGAACTCGCGGCCGGCCGGCGCTGCGCCGGCCCAGTCGGTCGAGCCGCCGGTGGCGCGGGCGAGATCGACCAGCAGCGGGTAGGCGTTGTAGTGGCCGTAATCCCAGGTGGTGACCTCCTCGCCGACGGTGGCGTGCACGTAGCGCTCGAAGGCGAGCTTGCGGATCGTCCCGGTGAGGTCGGTGTGGGCGTGGTGGTCGGTCATGACGATGTTGTCGACCCCCTCGCCGGCGAACTGGCGGACGCGATCGCCCTCCGGCACGCGCGAGTCGGCGCTGGCGATGCCGTGCACGTGATAGTCCGACGACACGAAGCCGGTGGTATCGACGACGCGCGCCAGCTGCGCGGTGAAGCTGATCAGCCCCTCGCCGACGCTGCCGCTCTGCGTCACCTCGAACGGCACCTCGCGCTCCGAGTACTCGACGCCGCGCGAGACGGCGAGAACATAGGACCCCGGCTCGAGGTCGAACTGGATGGTGCCGTCGCTGTCGGTGTAGCCGATGTGCGTGTAGCCGTAGGGCAGCGCCTCGACCTGGTCGTAGAAGAGGCCGGTGCCGTCGGCGAACACCACCTTGGGGCTGGGATCGAAGCCGAGCACGCTGACACGCGCCGGCAGCGGCTGGTCGTTCTCGTCGACGACGGTCACCCGCACGATGCCGGTCGGCGGCAGGGCGACGTCCTGTGTCACGGTCTGGCCCTCGCCGAGGCTCAGCAAGTGGACCAGCGGCGTCGCGCCGCCGCCCTCGTACGGGGTGCCCGGGCGCTCGCCGGCCAGGCCGTACTCGCCCGGCGGCAGCGTGCCGCGGTAGCAGCCGTCGGCGCCGGTGACGAAGATCGTGGTGACGCTGTCGATGCTGCCGTCGGTCACATGGCCGACCGCGACACGCGCCTGCGGCGCCGGCGCGCCGCCGACCGTGACGCAGCCGCGCACGGTGCCGACCGGGAGGCCTTTCACCGCGTGCTCGAGGTCGGTGGCGTTGCTGCCGCTGCCGTCGCCGATGGCGAAATAGCGCGTGTAACTGTTGCTGCCGCCCGCCGGGACGAAGAACGACGGTGGGCCGCCGAGCACGACGCCGAGCACCGAGTTGCTCTGCATGACGTAGGACACGCCGGCGGCGGTGAAATAGCTGGAGCCGGGGATGGCGGCGCCGGCGATCGGCAGCGTCAGGTGGGCGTAGTCGACTCCCGCCGCTTCGCCGAAGCCGATGTAGCTCATGACGCCGAGGTTGCCGGTCAGCACCTCGCCGAGCCCCTTGCCGGTGCTCGCCCACTGCTCCACCTGGCCGGCGGCGTTGATGTAGTCGCCGACGAAGAAGCCGCGTTCGACGCTGTCGTTGTTGTACAGCGTCGTCACCATCTGCAGGTACGGCACGTCGGGCTCGAGGATGTATTCGGTGCAGCCCTCGACCTCGTAGTCCTGGTCGTCGGCGGCGGCCGGGAAGGGCAGCCCGCCGATGTCCTCGATGATGGTCGACGGGTTGACGAAGTCGAGCACGTCGTCGGGACCGCAGGTGCGGATGATCGCGGCGCTGTCGTCGCTGCCGTCGTTGACGATCTCGACCGTCTGCGCGTTGATCACCGTCTCGATCTGCACCGCCGGTTGGATCTCCAGGAAGTTGTCCCTGCCTTCGTGGCCGACCAACTCGGCGTCGATCAGGTTTCCGCCGTAGGTGCCGACACTGTAGAGGTCGCGCTGCGGCGCGTTCTGGATGATGAAGCGCGCGACGTGGTTGGCGAGCAGCCAGTCGCCGACCTGACCGTCGGCGAGCGGTCCGCGGATCAGCTCGCCGGCGTCCTCGATGCGCTTGGCGATCACCTTGCCGGCCTCGACCGGGGTGCGCGTCGGCGTCGCCGTCGGCGTGTCGGTGTCGGCGGCGGTGGGGGTCGTGGTTGGCGGCACGGTGTGCGTCACCGTCGCACTGGGCGGCACCGCGGTGGCGGTCGGCGCCGGCGGATTGGTCGCCGTCGCCGTCAGCGTCGGCGGCGCCCCGCCGCTGGTCGGTGTCGCGGTCGGCACCTGCACGGTCGCGGTCGGCGTCGAGCGAGGCGTGGAATCGGAATCGCCGCAAGCGGCGAGTAGGCACGGCAGCGCCAACGCTGCCACCAGATGATGTGCGCGCACGGAGAACCCCCTGTGCGTGCTTAGGCAGGATCGGCGTTTTCGCTCAAGCGTGCGCTGCCGCGCGGCCCGGTAGCGCGGCCCTCCGCGGCCGCAAACGGCTGGTAGCGCGGCCCTCCGCGGCCGCAAACGGAAAGGCGGCCGGGGACGGCCGCGCTACTTCCTTCGTACGGCCAAAGACGGCCGCGCCACCTCTTCGAGCGCCGGTAGCGCGGCCCTCCGTGGCCGCAAAATAAAAGGGCGCGGCTGGCGCCGCGCCCTTTCGCAGAAGGCGGCCGAGGACGGCCGCGCTAGTTATGTCGAGCCGCTGGAGTCGGCGGTCTACTTCTTCGAGTTCACCACCTGCATCTCGGTGAACTCGTGATAGCCCCACTTGCCGTTCTCGACCCCGAGGCCGCTCCACTTGCAGCCGCCGAACGGGGCGGTCGGGGTGATGTCCATGTGATGGTTCACCCAGCCGGTGCCCGACTCGATCTCCTGCACCAGCTGCTCGCCGCGCGCCAGGTTGCTGGTCCACACCGAGCCGCCGAGGCCGAAATGGGTGCGATTGGCTTCTTCCAGCGTCGCGTCGAGGTCGTTGTACTTGATGATCGGCAGGGCGGTGCCGAACTGCTCCTCGTCGACCAGCCGGCTGCCGGCGCCGAGGCCGGTGACGATGGTCGGCGGCAGGAAGTAGCCACCGCCCGCCAGCGGCGCGCCGCCGCTGAGGATCGTGCCGCCGCTCTTCTTGGCGTCTTCGACCAGCCCGACGACCTTCTCGAACTGCATCTTGTTGTTGATCGGGCCGAGCTGCGAGTCGGCCTCGCTGGCCGGGCCGACCTTGACGCTCTTGGCGCGCTCGACCAGGCCGGCGACGATGGGATCGTAGACCTTCTCGTGCACGTAGAGGCGCTTGATCGCGGTGCACACCTGGCCGGAGTTCTGGAAGGCGCCCCAGAACAGGCCGTCGAGCACCGCGGCGGGATTGACGTCGTCGAGCACGATGGCCGGGTCGTTGCCGCCCAGCTCCAGGGTGACGCGCTTCAGGTCGTCGGCGGCGTACTGCATGATCTTCTTGCCGGTCGCGACCGAGCCGGTGAAGGAGATCTTGCGCACGTCGGGATGCGTCGACAGCGTCGCGCCGAGCGCGCCGTCGCCGGTGACGATGTTGATCACGCCCGGCGGCAGCACCTGGCTGAGGATCTCGCAGAACAGCAGCGAGCTGAGCGGCGTGAACGGCGACGGCTTGGC
>JANRJF010000160.1:0-14564 GCA_033764095.1 Deltaproteobacteria bacterium
GTCGTGGCCGGAGACTGGAGGTGGAGACTAATGAGCGTGAGAAATTCCTTCCGTCGCATCGCTAGGGGAACCGTTTTCCGGGTTGCTCTCGTTGGCGCCAGCTTGGCGATGATCACCGGCGCTGCGCAGGCGCAAGTACAAGAGACCTTGTTCCGCGCCGCTGACGGCACGGCCTACCAAGTCATCATCGCATCAAACCTCGGTGGTGGCGCGGAGCAGATCCAGGTGACCACCATCGCCGGCGCCATCGCCGGCGCAGGCTCGTGCGCCGCGACCGGCAACATGTCGGGCGACGACACGTCGGCGATCGGCGGTGTGCTTCCGCCGCTGATGTCGCTGCACCCGTATGGGTCGATTCGCCGCACGGTGATTCTGACTCCGAACGACATCGGCCAGGTGAACTTCACGGGCACCTTCGGTGGCCGCGTCACCCTCGGTACCGGCGCGGGCGCGTTCAACGTCTGCCTCAACGCGTTCGACTGCGCGGCCCAGGTCGGCGTGCAGCCCCTGTCGACCCTCGACACGGCCAGCGGTGGCGTTCCGGCGGCGTGCATCGCTGAAGAAATTGGCGCGCAGTGCGATGGTTCGAACCTGCGCGACGTGTTCGCCTTCGGTATCGCCGCCAGCGGCAATCCGCCGATCTGCACCAATACGAGTCAGGTCACCGTCAACACCGAGGTCTGCGCGACTGCGCCGACCGACGGGTTCACGCTGGTCGAAGGCCAGGCGATCGTCTTCGTCTACAACAGCTCGCTGGCATCGTCGGGCTTCGCCGTTGCAGTGGGTGGCTTCGGCGTAACCAACGACGGCATTAACAACGCATCGTGCCCCGCCGGCACCGTCGTCAGCGCCACCGGCGACAACGACAGTCAGCCGGCGCCGCCGCCGCCTTCGCCGACGCCGACCAACACGGCGACCAACACGGCGACCAACACGGCCACGCCGACCGATACCGCGACGCCGACGTTCACGGCGACCGCGACCTTCACCGCCTCCAACACGCCGACGGCGACCAACACCCGCACCAACACGCCGACGCCGACCGAGACGCCGCCGCCGACCAATACTCGGCCGCCGATCCCGGTCGTGCCCTCGCCGACCAGCCCGGCTGGTCTGGTGATGATCATCGGCCTCGGTGGCGGGCTGTTGTGGGCTCTGCGCCGCATGACGCGGGTCAAGTAACGACAACGATTTTTCCGGTTCGATGAACACAGCCCCGGTGGGACAAACGGTCCCACCGGGGCTTGTATTTTAGCTTGACTGCGGTGGACTGTAAGTGTACGACGCGCACGTCGAAGCAGCGAACCCGAGGTGGAGAGCCGAGATGATGGCAACAGCTGAGCGGCGGGCCCTAAGTGTGCTTCCGAGAATCCTGAGCCTCGTGGCAGCCTTGCTGCTGCTCGGCTCCGCTGCGCAGCGAGCGGACGCACAGGTCCAGCTGAGCGAGTTCCGCGGCGCCGACGGCACGACGTACCAGGTGCTGGTCGCGGCGAATCTCGGCGGCGGCGCCGAGCGCCTGAGGATCACGACTGTGGCCGGTGCGATAGCCGGCGCCGGGTCGTGCTCCTTCACCGGCGACATGTCCGGCGACGGCGCCTCCGCCATCGGCGGCGTCCTGCCGCCGCTGATGTCGCTGCATCCATACAACTCGATCCGCCGCACCTTTCGCTTGACGCCGAACGACATCAATTCACTCAACTTTGACTCGAGCTTCGGCGGTCGCGTTACGCTGGGCACCGGCGTTGGCGCCCTGAACGTCTGCGCGTCGGCCTTTGACTGTGCGGCCGCGGTCAATCCGCAGACACTCGTTGCCCTGAGCTCCGCGCTCGGCAGCGTGCCGCCCGCCTGTATCGGTGAAGATCGCCAGGCGCAGTGCGACGGCGGCTTGAATCTGCGCGATGTGTTCGCCTTCGGCATCGCTGCGGCTGGTGATCCGCCTATCTGCACGACGCCGTCTCAAGTGACGGTCAATACCGCTGTCTGCGCGCCGGAGCCGGCCGACGGCTTCACGCTCAACAGCGGTGAGGCCATCGTCTTCGTCTACAACAGCTCCCTTGCGACTTCCGGATTTGCCATCGCCGCCGGCGGCTTCGGCATCACGGCCGATAACGTCAACCCGGCGGGCTGCGCCGCCAATACGGTCGTCAGCGCGACGGGCGCCAACCAGAGCCAGCCGGCTCCGCCGCCGCCGACTTCGACGCCGACCAACACGCCGACCAACACGCCGACCAACCCGCCGACGTCGACTCCGACCAACACGCCGACCAACACGCCGACGTTCACGCCGACGAATACGCCGACCAACACGCCGACGAATACGCCGACGAATACGCCGACCAACACGCCGACCAACACGCCGACCTCGACGCCGACCAACACGCCGACCAACACGCCGACCTCGACGCCGACGAATACGCCGACCAACACCCCAACGAATACGCCGACGTCGACCAACACGCCGACGCACACGCCGACCAACACGCCGACGGCAACGCCGACCGATACGCCGACAGCGACGCCGACCAACACGCCGACCCGCACGCCGACCGCGACGCGGACGCGTCCGCCGATCCCGGTGGTGCCGTCGCCGACCAGCCCAAGCGGCCTGCTGCTCATCGGCGGTCTGGGTATCGGGTTGCTCTGGGCGCTACGCCGCCTGGGCCGCCTCGGCGCCTGACGCACACTTCGCAGCTGGTGAAACCAAGGGCCCCCGAGAAATCGGGGGCCCTTTTCTTTTCGCGGCGCGATGCGGCGGCAGGGCCTCACCACGAGCGTCTCTGCCCGACCCGCCGCGCGCCGACACGCCGGGTAACGCGGAGAGCGAACAAGCCAGACACTTGGCGACCGGGCTACCTCGCTGCGACTCGCGCGGCGCGAGCAGAGCCTCCCTGGCTGGATCCGATTCCCACAC
Organism: Deltaproteobacteria bacterium; assembly: GCA_033764095.1. GTDB lineage: Bacteria > Desulfobacterota > Binatia > HRBIN30 > CADEER01 > JBDTMT01. The sequence goes on from JANRJF010000160.1 coordinate 2,912, forward strand.
TGCGACGGCAGGTCAGGGTGGCGCGGCGCCGAAAGTCCGCTGCCGGCTCCGCTCTGCTGCCGCAGGCACACGGGGCTGGAGCCCCGCGCCGCCAGGCCTGATCGAGCGTTGGGGAACTCGCCGATCGCGCCCGCCGCCGCCCAAGGGCTGGACGGTGCGGGCGCACAGCAGACCCGACGTAGCACGAGCCCCATGCGACTCCCGCGCATGCGGTTCGGCATCGGCGAGAAGTCGGACTACACGGTGGAGGAGGTCGGACAGCGATTCGCCGTCACCCGCGAGGGAATGCGACAGATCGAAGCGAAGGTCTCGCGGAGCTTGCGGAATCCGAGTCGCGTCCCGGTCCGCTCGTCAGCCGCGCAGGCTACCAGAGTCGGCGCCGCAGGGTCGCGTCGCCGATCGCGGCGCTCTCACCGTCGGTGTTCTCGATAGTCAGGTCGGCTGCCAGGGTGAGCGCGTCGGCGCGCGATGCAACCTCGGTGGCGATGACGCGCAGCGCGATCGCCTCGGCAGCGACGAGCGAGATCCGGAAGGTGCAGCTCAGCGCCTGCAGGCTCCACTCCGGCAGCGCGCGGACCAGCAGGTCCTCGAGCAGGGCGGACTGCAGCGGACCGGGGACGATGACATCGGCGAAGCCCAGCCGCTGCGCCGCGCGGCGATCGACGAAGAGCGGCTCGGGTGCGGTGATCCATTCCGCGTAGCGCCGCACGGCGAGCGCATCCGGCGCGTTGCGACGTTCGACGGCGATCACATCACCGGGCTCCGGAGTGGACGCAAATGGAGCGGAGCTGATGCGCGTCGACACGCCGGCACGCATCGACGGTGTGCGACTCGACACCGGCGTCGCTGCGCTCGGTATACGGCGAACGATCTGCTGGTCGCGCAGCAGCGCCACCGCTGCTCCACTGGGGTCGAGCCAACGCGTCGAGCGGGCGATCACCGTCAGGTGGCCGCTGCGGCCGCGCTTGTCGAACAGATCGTCGAGGCGGCCGACCACCTGGTAGCGGCCGGGGACACGCAAGGGCGCCAGCGACTGCAGCGTATGGCCGCCGTGGACGCTGACCGTGTCGGGCTCGACATCGACGGTCGGGAACGGCTCTCCGCGTAGCGACAGGAGCAGGCCGAGTGGAACGGTCGGCTGGCTCGCCGGCCGCTCGAGCGCGGCGCTGAGCGCGGCGCGGTAGCGCGCCAACAGTGCGTCGTCGAGATCCATCCAGCCGCGATCGACGCTCAGGCCGATCGCGGGCTGGGGGGCGCGGATCACGCGATCCAGAGACGACGGCGAGCGGTGCGCTCGCCGCCGTCTCCGATCCGCTTAGGAACGGCGGCGCCGCGCCCAGGCGAGCAGCGCGGGCGGCAGCAGCCAGAGCAGGCCGGCCGCGTTCGGTGCCGCGCTCGGGTCGACGCTGCAGCCGCCATCGACCGGGCGCGTCCGTGTCGCGGTCGGCGTGGCGGTACGGGTGCCGGTTGCGGTTTGCGTCGCCGTGGCGGTGCTGGTCGCTTCGCCGGTCGGGGTGAACGTCGCCGTCGCGGTGCTGGTGGCGGCCGGCGTCGTGGTGTGGGTGCGCGTATTGGTGGCGGTGCTGGTCGCCGCGGCGGTGCGTGTCACCGTTGCCGTCGCGGTGCTGGTGGCGACCGAGGTGTTGGTCGCGGTCGCGGTCGAGGTCGCCTGCGGCGTCGCGGTCAGGGTTGCGGTCGGCGTCGCAGACGCGGTTGCCGTGATGGTGGCGGTTGCGGTGCCGGTCGGAATGCCGGTCGGGGTGTCGGTCGGCGTCGACTCCGGCGTCGAGGTGTCGGTCGGCGTCGCCGTATCGGTCGCGGTTGCCGTCGCAGTATCGACATCGGTCGGCGTCGCCGTCGCCGTCGGGGTCTCGGTGGATTCCGGCGTCGCAGTGTCGGTCGCGGTCGCCGACACGGTGCCGGTCGGGGTCCCGGTGGCGGTCTCGGTCGGCGTCGCTGCTTCGGTCGGGGTATCGGTCGCGGTCGGAGTCGCAGTGTCGTCCGGAGTTGCCGTGTCGGTGGCGGTGGCCGTGGCCGATACGGTGCCGGTCGGGGTCCCGGTGGCGGTCTCGGTCGGCGTCGCCTCTTCAGTCGGGGTATCGGTTGCGGTCGGGGTCGCCGTGTCTTCGGGCGTCGCGGTATCGGTCGCGGTCGCGGTGGCGGTACCGGTCGGAATGCCGGTGGGGGTATCGGTCGCGGTCGCCTCCGGAGTCGCCGTGTCGGTGCTGGTGGCGCTCGCCTCGGGGGTAGCGGTATCGGTGGCGGTCGCAACCGGAGTTGCCGTGTTGCTTGCCGTCGCAACCGGGGTCGCGGTGTTGGTAACCGTCGCAACCGGCGTTGCGGTGTTGGTCGCCGTCGCTGCGGCGGTTTCGGTCGGGGTGGCGGTCACCGTCGCGGTCGCAGTGTTCACTGCAGTGTTGGTGGGCGTGTTGGTGCCGGTCGGGGTCGCCGACGGCGTGTTGGTCGCCGTGTTGGTCGGTGGAATCGGCGTCGCGGTCGGGGTCGCGGTCGGCGTCGGCGTGGTGCCCGAGATGTCGGCGATGGCGATGCCGCGCGGGTTGATCGAGGGAACCGAGATGGTGCGGGCGACCGTGTCGCTGAAGGTGTTGATCACCGACAGCGTGCGGCTCTGCGAGTTGGTGACCCACATTTCCGCCCCGCTGAGCGTCGGGGCCAGGTCGAACGGGTTCATGCCGACGGTGATGTTGGGCAGCACGGTCGGCGGATTGGTGGTCGCGTCGATGGGGGTCACCAGGCCGTCCGGCAAGGTCTGCCGCACGACGTAGGCCTTGTTGCCGTTGGGCGTGAAGGCGACCGCCACCGGATTGCTGCCGACTGGCAGGGTGTGGATGACGGTCCTGGTCGCCGTGTCGATGACCGACACGGTGCCGGACGCGATGTTGGCCACGTACGCCTGCGCTCCGTTGGGCGGCCGGAAGGCCACGTCAAATGGACCCGAGCCGACGTCGATGTCGATAGGCGTCGGCGGCGGGTTGAAGCGATCGATGACGCGGACGCGGCCCGGGTTCGAGGTGCTGCGGGCGACGTATACCACCGAGCCGTCCGGGCTGACGGCGATGCCGCGCGGCTGATTGGGCACCGGAATGGTCCCGTCGACGACCCGGCTCATCAGGTCGATCACCGACACCGTGCCGCCGCCGCGGTTGCTGACGTAGGCCGTGGTGCCGTCCGGGGTGATGGAGATGCCGTCCGGCAGGGTGCCGACCGGGATCGAATCGACCTCGATATCGAGCATCGTGTCGACCACCGACACCCGACCGGTCAACGTGTTGACTACGTAGGCGAACGCCCCGTCCGGCTGTACCGCCACCGCCACCGGCTGCGCCGGGGTGGGGGAGAGCTCGATCGGCGTGAAGGTCGGCGACGGCACCGGGTTGAAGGCCAGCACGTTGCTGCCGCCGTTGTTGGTCACGTAGCCGCGCTCCTGGGCGCTGGCCGGCAGCAGAGAGACCGCGAGCACCAGCAGCGTGGCCGAAGCGATGGAGGGAAAGAGGCGGGTACGTGTCATCGGATCACCTATTCGGCCGATCATGAGAGAAACGCGCGGCGACGCACGGCGGCAGCGGATGATCCGCACTGCCGAACGCGTCGCGTGCAATTCCGGTGCAGCGAACGGTGCCTGCAATATAGAAAGAGGGTTGCAGCGTCAATAAAAAATCGCCGCGCCCGCGGTCTGTCGCACCCACGTCCGCTCTGAGGCCGCAAATCATAGCCGGATCAGAGGATTACGGCGGCACACCGGTGGCCGCTGGGGTCGGCGGCGGGAGTAGTCGAACGTCGGTCAGGAGGATGTTGCGCGAGCCACGACGCCGATAGCCGGTGATCACCAGGCGGTCGGTCGGGGTGGCCGCCTCGATGGCCTTCGTCTGATCCGGCTGTTCGGCGAACAGGTAGAAGTTCGGGGTGTACGGCTCGACCGCGGACAGGATGTCCATCGGCAGCCGTCCGCTGTTCAGCACCCGCATGTGGAAAAGGTGGAAGTGCCAGGTGCGACGCTTGAACCGATCGCCCAGCACCAGATCCCAGCCGCCAGTCTCGTTGCGGGCCGGCTTGCCGACGTGGCCGGTGAGCTCCAGTAGGTCGGGCGGCTCCAAGCCGTTGTAGGGCTCGATCTGCGCGCCGACCGCCGAAACGCCCAGCGCAACCAGCAACGGGGCCGCTAATGTGCGGCGCCACGCCGCGATGCCGCGCAGCCTCACTCCCACTTTCTTGCCTTATCGCACGGAATCAGATGAGGTGACACCCCATTCCAGTCACCGAGCCCGCCGCAGAACGCCGATGCCGATCGACAAGGATCTCTTCCGCCAGGTGATGAGCCACTTCGCCGCCGGCGTCACGGTGGTCACCACCTTCGATCGCCAGAACGAACCGCACGGCCTCACCGCCACCTCGTTTGCCTCGCTGTCGCTCGACCCGCCGCTGGCACTGATCTGCATCGACAAGAAGGCCGAGACCTACGAGCACTTCGAACCGGCCGGGATCTATGCGGTGAACTTCCTGGCGCACGACCAGCGCGACATCTCGCAGCGCTTTGCCAAACATGGCGGCGAGAAGTTCCGCGACATCGAGTGGGCACGCGGGCCGCTCGGCGCGCCGATTCTGGGCGGCACCATCGGGCACGTCGAGTGCCGCATCGTGCAGAGCTACGACGGCGGCGACCACACCATCTACGTCGGCCAGATCGAGTCGGCGGCGCACGGCGACGGTCCGCCACTGCTCTACTTCCGCCACGCCTACCGGCGCGTCGAGGAGACGTGAGGCGCGACGCCATCGGCGCGGTCGTGCTCGCCGCCGGGCGCAGCACGCGCTTCCGCTCGGCGCGCTCCAAGCTCGTCCACCCGCTCGCCGGCCGCGCGGTGATCGACTGGGTGCTGGGCGGGCTGCGCCGCCTCGACGTCGCGCCGATCGTGGCGGTGGTCGGGGGCCAGTCCGACGAGTTGCGCGCCACCTGTGGCACCGGCATCACCTTTGCCGTGCAGGCGGAGCCGCGCGGTACCGGCCACGCCGTGCTCGCCGCCGAGGCGGCGCTCGGCGACTTCGACGGCAGCCTGCTGCTGCTCTACGGCGATCTGCCGCTGCTGCGCGCCGAGACGCTGCAGCGCCTGTGCGACGCGCACCGCGCCGCCGGCGGCGGGCTCAGCCTGCTCACCGCAACCGTCGACGATCCGTTCGGCTGGGGGCGCATCGTGCGCCGCGACGGCCGCGTCATCGGCATCGTCGAGCAGCGCGATGCCACGCCGGCCGAGCAGGCGATTCGCGAGGTCAACGTCGGCGTGTACTGCGTGCAGCGCGCGCTGCTCTTCGAGCTGCTGCACGAGGTGCGGCCCGACAACGCGCAGGGCGAGATCTACCTCACCGACATCGTCGCCGGCGCGGTGGCGCGCGGCGTGACGATTGCCGCCGAGTCGGTCGACGTCGCCGAGGTCGGCCAGATCAATTCGCGCGGCGAGCTGGCGGCGATGGAACAGGTGGTGCGGGCGCGCATCAATGCCGACTGGATGGCGGCCGGGGTGACGCTGGAGGATCCGGTGACCACCTACATCGGGCCCGAGGTGACGATCGGCGCCGACACGGTGCTCGGTCCGAACACGCACCTGCGCGGCCGGACGGCGATCGGCGCGCGCTGCCGGGTCGACGGCTCGGCCTACGTCACCGACTCGGCGCTGGCCGACGACGTGCACCTCAAGTTCGGCGTCGTGCTCACCGACGCCCGCGTCGGGGCGCACTGCCAGATCGGGCCGTTCGCCCACCTGCGCCCCGGCACGCAGCTCGCCGAGCACGTGCACATCGGCGACTTCGTCGAGACCAAGAACGCCCGCCTGGGGCGCGGCAGCAAGGCCAACCACCTCGCCTACCTGGGCGACGCCGAGCTGGGTCGCGACGTCAACATCGGCGCCGGCACCATCACCTGCAACTACGACGGCTTCAGCAAGCAGAAGACGATCATCGGCGATCGCGTCCAGGTCGGCAGCGACAGCACGCTGGTGGCGCCGGTGCGCATCGGCGACGACGCCTACCTGGCGACCGCCACCACGGTGCGCAGCGACGTCGCGGCGGGCGCGCTGGTGTTCAACCGCCGGGACCAGGTCGAACGCCCGGGTTGGGTGGCCGCCTTCCGCGCCCGCCAGGCCGGCGCCGCAACCGCGGCCCGCGCCGCGGGCAAGCCGAAGTCGGCGAACGCCAAGCCGGCCAAGCCACAGCCGACCCGAACACGGGCCGCGAAGGGCAAGACCGCCGCCGCCCGCGCGCGCCAGCGCAAGGCGAAGCCGGCCGCGCGCACGCCGACACGGCCGCGTCGCGCGCGCTGACCCGCGCCACCCTTCCGCCCCCCAACCGCCCGCGCTATAGCTCGCACGCCATGTTCACGACGTTCCGGGCAGCGTCGAAACGGCCGCGGCAGATCAGCTCGATCGAGGAGGCGGTCGCCGACATCAAAGCCGGCAAGATGGTCATCCTCATGGATGACGAGCAGCGCGAGAACGAGGGCGACCTGTGCATGGCCGCCACCAAGGCGACGCCGGCGGCCATCAACTTCATGGCCAAATACGGCCGCGGCCTGATCTGCCTGGCGCTCAGCGAGGCGCGCATCGAGCAGCTCGGCCTGTCGATGATGGTGAGCGACAACCGCGCGCCGCTCGGCACCGCGTTCACCGTGTCGATCGACGCGCGACAGGGCATCAGCCACGGCGTCTCGGCGCACGACCGCGCCGTCACCATCGAGACGGCGATGCGCGACGACGTCGGCCCGCAGGACATCGTCACGCCCGGCCATGTCTTTCCGTTGCGCGCGCGGCGCGGCGGCGTGCTGGTGCGCACCGGACAGACCGAGGGCGGCGTCGATCTCGCCCGCCTGGCGGGTCTGCCGTCCGGCAGCGTGATCTGCGAGATCATGAACGAGGACGGCAGCATGGCACGGCTGCCCGACCTCGAGCGCTTCGCCGCCCGGCACGGGCTGAAGATCTGCACCATCGCCGACCTGATCCAGTATCGGCTGCGCCATGACTCGCTGGTGCACCGCGTCGCCACGGCGGTGGTGCCGACCCGCTACGGCGGACCGATGACCGCGCACGTCTACAAGACCGATGTCGACGACGGCGAGCACCTGGCGCTGGTGCGCGGTGAGATCACGCCCGACAAGCCGATCCTGGTGCGCGCCCACGCCGAGTATCTGCCCGGCGATGTCTTCGGCTCCGCCGATCGCGACACCTCGGCGCTGCTGCATCGTTCGATGCAGATGATCGCCCGGGCGGGACGCGGGGTGATCCTCTACCTGCGCCGCGACGCGCAGGGCGTCGAGCTGCTCGACCGCACCCGGCCGCGTGAGACGGCGCGCCGGCCGAGCACGGATCTCGCCAACAGCGCCACCGACTTCCGCGAGTACGGCGTCGGCGCGCAGATCCTGCGCGACCTCGGGCTCGGCAAGATCCGCCTGATCACCAACTACCCGCGCCGCCTGGTGAGCCTGCCCGGCTACGGCCTGGAGATCGTCGAGTGCGTGCCGATCCGTCTCGACGCGGCGAAGAAGGCGAAACCGGCGCGGGCGACCGCGCCGGCGCGCGGCGCTCACTCGAAGAGCTTGGCGAGGCGTTCGAGCTCGAAGCGGTAGAAGGCACCGCCGGTCAGGCCGTAACGCGCCGACGCCCCCTCGAGATTGGCGCTGGCGCCGAAGAAGAACGTCCAGCCGCCCCACATCACCTGCGGGCCGCCGCGGATCTCGGTGAAGTCGTTGTCGAAGCGCGAGCCGGTCTGGCCGTTGATCTCCAGCAGCCCGCGCGCCCCCCAGTCGTCGGCCGTGGCGCGACCCCAGGTCGGCGAGACGCCGGCGACGTCGTAGGTGAAGAGGTCGTCCTGGCCGTCCGAGTTGGTGCCGTTGAAGCCCGGATTGCCGAGGATCGAGATGCCCAGGTTGAGGTGCGTCGCCCAGTCGCCGAAGCGCTTCGAGCCCAGCATCTGGATGAAGAAGTCGGTTTCGTCGGTGCCGAGGTGGTCGGCCTTGTTGGCGTTCGGCAGCTTGACGCCGAAGCGCACGCCGAGCGCCGGGATCCAGGTGCGCTCGCTGACCGCCCAGACCTTGGTGAACAGGCGCGCGTCGCCGCCGCCGTAGGTCGAGGTCTTGCCGTCGCTGACCGTGTTCTGGTCGAGCGCCAGCATCTCGTAGCTGGCCTGGATCTCGACGATGTCGGCCGGCGCGATGCGGAAGGCGAGCTCCGGCACCGCGGTCAGGCTCTGCCACTTGATCTCGCCGCGCGGCGTGAACGGCGGGTAGCGCGCGTCGTTGAAGTAGCTGGCGCCGAAGCCGATCTCGGCGGTGCGGCCGGGCAGCGTCTCGGCCGTCTCGGCTTCCAGCGGCGCCAGCCATTCGGCGCGCAGCGGGGTCGCGAACAGGGCACACAGCGCGAAACCGAGCGCGACGCGAGACATCATGACCCGGCGCGAGTATCTGCGCGCCTGCTGATTTGCAACCGCCCAGACCCCATGCTTGCATCGCTACGCATCATGCGTCGCCCACTGCTGAGCTGTTGCGCGGTCCTCGCCGCGCTCGCGTGGTCCGCGACCTGCCACGCGGCCGACCCGAAGGTCGCGCTGGCGCTCTCGCCGTCGCCGGCGACGCTGGCGCGCGGCGCTGCCGGCGGCTCGGTCGAGCTCACCGTCGCCGCCAGCGTCGCGCCCGGCTGGCACATCAACGCGCACCAGCCGACCGAGAAGTTCCTCGTCCCGACGACGCTGACGCTGAGCCTGCCCGACGGCGTCAGCGCCACGCCAGTCACCTACCCGGCCCCGAAGACGCAGCGCTTCGCCTTCGCCGGCGATCTCCAGCTGCAGGTCTATTCCGGCACCGTGCCGCTGACGGCAACCGTGACCGTGCCGGCCGGCTTCGCCGCCGCGACGCTGCCGATCGAGGCGGTGCTGCGCTTCCAGGCCTGCGACGACACCACCTGCGCGCCGCCGACCAGCGTCAAGGCGTCGATCAGCGTGCCGGTGCGCGACGGCCAGGCGGCGGCGCCGGCGGCCGGCGCGGTCGGCGGGATCGGCGCGTTGCTGCGCGGCGGCGCCGGCGGCACCGACGGCGCCTCGCTGCTCGCCCAGTTCGCCGCCCGCTACGGCATCGGGCTGACCCTGGCGATGGTCGCGCTGCTCGGCCTCGGCCTCAATCTCACCCCGTGCGTCTACCCGTTGATCTCGGTGACGCTGGCCTACTTCGGCGCCCAGGCGCGCAGCCGCGGGCGCGTCACCTGGCTGGCCGCGCTGTACGTCGTCGGCATCGCGCTGTCGTTCTCCGCCCTCGGCGTCGCCGCCGCCCTGTCGGGCGGCCTGTTCGGCGCCGCCCTGCAGCAGCCGGCGGTGGTGCTCGGCATCGCCGGCCTGATGGTCGCGCTGGCGTTGTCGAGCTTCGGCCTCTACCAGCTGCAGCCGCCCGCCGCGTTGCTGCAGTGGGCCGGCGGCAGCGCCACCGGCGCCGCCGGCGCGGTGTTCATGGGCCTCACCATGGGCATCGTCGCGGCGCCGTGCGTCGGGCCGATCGTCGTCGGCCTGCTGCTGTTCGTCGGCAGCCGACAGGAGGCCGGGCTCGGCTTCCTGCTCTTCTTCAGCCTGGCGATCGGTATGGGCGTGCCGTACATCGTGCTGGCGGTGATGGCCGGCTCGTTGGCCAAGCTGCCGCGCTCGGGCGAGTGGCTGATGTGGACCGAGCACTTCTTCGGCTGCGTGCTGCTCTGCCTGGCGGCGTACTACGTCGCCACCCTGCTGCCGGCCCCGCTCAAGACCTGGCTGCTGCCGGCGACCATCGCCCTCTCGGGCATCTATCTCGGCTTCGTCGACCGCGCCGGGCGCGCGTTGCCGGGCTTCCCGGTGCTCAAGGGCGCGGTCGGCGTCGGCATGCTGGCGCTCGCCGCCTGGCTGGCGCGTCCGGCGGATACCGCGCTGGCGGCGATCGCCTGGGAGCCGGCCGAGCGCTGGACCGCCGCCCGTCACGACGGCGCGCGCCCGGTGCTGCTCGAGTTCGGCGCCGAATGGTGCATCCCCTGCCGCGAGATGGAGTCGACCACCTACGTCCATCCCGACGTGGTGCGCGAGGCCGACCGCTTCCGCATGGTGAAGGCCGACATCACCGAGGAGAACGAGGCGACGTCGGCGCTCACCGGCGCCTACGACGTGAAGGGCGTGCCGACGGTCATCCTGTTCGACCCCAAAGGCGGCGAGACGCAGCGCCTGGTCGGCTACGTCGGCCCCGACCAGATGCTGGCGGCGATGCGCGCCGTTCCCTCCCCCTGAGGCGCGCCGCCAGCGGCGCCACTTGAGCCGGCCCGGGCCGCTCCTGTAGCTTCCCGCGAAGCATGTCGGTTCCCGAGCATCCGGTTCCGTTCAACACGCTGCCCATCGCCGAGTCGGTGCAGCGCGGTCTCGACGCCATCGGCTTCGAGGCCTGCACGCCGATCCAGGCGCGCTCGCTGCCGATCTCGTTGAGCGGCAGGGACGTCGCCGGCCAGGCGCAGACCGGCACCGGCAAGACCGCCGCCTTCCTGATCACCGTCTTCACCCGCCTGCTCAAGCATCCCGAGCGCAAGGAGGGGCCGCGGGCGCTGATCATCGCGCCCACCCGCGAGCTGGTCGTGCAGATCCTGCAGGACGCGCAGGGCATCGGCGAGTTCACCGGGCTGACTTTTCACGCCGTCTACGGCGGCGTCGACTACGGCAAGCAGCGCGAGATCCTGCGCGACGGCATCGACGTGCTGATCGGCACACCCGGCCGGCTGATCGACTACTTCAAGCAGCGCGTCTACTCGCTCAAGCACGCCGAGGTGCTGGTCATCGACGAAGCCGACCGCATGTTCGACATGGGCTTCATCGCCGACCTGCGCTACCTGCTGCGCCGCCTGCCGCCGGTCGACAAGCGCCAGTCGATGCTGTTCTCGGCGACGCTCAACTGGGACGTCATGGAGCTCGCCTACGAGCACATGAACGACCCGGTGAAGGTGGCGGTCGAGCCGGAGAAGGTGACGGCGGAAAAGGTCGAGCACGTGCTCTACCACGTCGGCCGGCACGAGAAGCTGCCGCTGCTGCTCGGGCTGATGCAGCGCGAGAAACCGGAGCGCGCGCTGTTCTTCGTCAACACCAAGCGGGAGGCCGAGTGGCTGGCCAATCGGCTGGAGGACAACGGCCACCACGCCGCGGCGCTGACCGGCGACCTGCACCAGCGCGTGCGCCTGCGCGTGCTGCGCGAGTTCAAGGATGGTGAGCTGCCGTTCCTGATCGCCACCGACGTCGCCTCGCGCGGCCTGCACATCGAGGGCGTCACGCACGTGTTCAACTACGACGTGCCGCAGGATCCCGAGGACTACGTGCACCGCATCGGCCGCACCGCGCGCGCCGGCGCGTCGGGCAAGGCGATCACGCTCGCCTGCGAGTCGTACGTCGAGGCGCTGGAGCCGATCGAGGCGCTCATCGGCTTCCGCCTGCCGGCGATCCACGTCGAGGACGACATGCTGGTGAAGCCGGCGCCGCCGACGCACCGCGCCCGCCCCGAGCGCGCCTTCCAGCGCGACGGCGGCCGCGGCCGCCAGGGGCGCGAGGGGCACGGCCAGGGACGCGACCGCCGGCGCGGCGCTGACGGTCCGCCGCGCGAGTCGCAGGC
>JANRJF010000161.1:0-9811 GCA_033764095.1 Deltaproteobacteria bacterium
ATTGCCGTCCGGCCCCAGCACGATGTCCTGCGGATTGCTGGGCGGCTGGATGGTGACGTTGACCACGTCGCCCTCGGCGGTGATGTGGCCGATGGTGTCGCGGCCGTTGTCGGTGAACCAGGCGGTGCCGTCGGCGCCGACCGCCACGGCGGTCGGCGCGTACCCCTCGTCGAGCTCGTACTGCACCAGGCCGCCCGCCGCGCCGATGCGGCCGATGGTGGCGCGCACCGCGTCGACGAACCAGACGCTGTCGTCGGTGCCGCGCGCCAGCGCCAGCGGGCCGCCCTGGGCGAGGTTGAGGTAGGCGAAGCCGAGCGCGTCGAGGCGGCCGATCTGGTTGGCGAGCGGCTGCGTGAACCACAGGCGGCCGTCGGGTCCAGCGGCGATGTCCTCGGCGTATTCGTCTTCCGACAGCGACAGCATCTCGCGCATCGTGCCGGCCTGGTTGATGCGCCAGATGCTGCCCCGATAGGTGGTGAACCACAGGTTGTCGTCCGGACCGCGGGTGATGCGCTCCGGCTGCGGCGGCTGCATCTCGACTCCGGCCGGCAGCGGGAGGTCCGGCGCGAAGGTGCTCAGCTCGCCGTCTGTGGTCAGGCGGCCGATCCAGTAGTCGCCGAAGCTGAGCGCGTACCACAACGCCCCGTCCGCTCCGCTGGTGAGGCCGAGCGGGTCGCCCTCGACCGGGTAGATCGTCGGCTTGCCGCTGCCGTCGATACGTCCGATGCCGCCGAGCCTTGGGAGGGGCAGGCCGGCAGGCCCGACGCCGCGCAGTCCGCGCGCCGAGAACCAGGCGGCGCCGTCGGGGCCGCGCGTGATGCCGACCACGCCCGCGTCGACCGGGAACTCGCTGATCACGCGCGACGGCGTGAGACGCCCGATGAGGCTGAACTCGACGCCGCGGCTGACCGGCGACTCGGTGAACCAGATGGTGCCGTCGGCGGTGCTGGTGATGTCGATCGGGGTGCTGAACTCCCCGGGCAGCGGGTACTCGACCACCGTGCCCTCGGAGCTGACGTTGGCAATCCGCCCGCGGCCCGTCTCGGTGAACCACACCTCGCCGTCGCGCCCCAGGGTCATGAATCCGGGCTGCGGGAAATCCGACTGGATGGGGAATTCCTCGAACCCGCCGGCGAGGCGGTAGCGCGCGACCTTGCCCGCCGAGTTCTCGGTGAACCAGACGTCGCCGTTCGGCTGCACGACGATGCCGAGCGGGTAGGCGCTCTGCGTCGGCACGGTGAGCGTGTCGAACGCATGGACGGGAAGCACGAGGCCTGCCTCGCCACGCCCCGCCACCAGAACCGCCGCCAACCAGATGCCGATCCACGCTCGTGCCGCCATGCGTAAGGACTTACGCGCAGCCGCGGCGTGAAGTCCACGACGGAGAGCGGGTTCGCAATCTCACCACGGCTACTGATCGCGGCTCGGACGCGGGCACCGCCGTCGAGATCGGACGTGCCGATCCGATGCGGCCCCGACGCGGACGATCAGCGCCCAGCCGAGGTGCGCCTGCTGGTAGCCGGAGCGCTTGTCCCGTCGGCCCTCTCGACCTTCCTGTCGGGCTCGTAGAGCTCCTGGAACATCTCGGCAGACATGCAGTACCCGTCGCGCCCATCGCGCTGGTTGAAGATGATGTAATCGCCAGCCTTGTAGCGCGAGTGGCCTTCCTTGGTGGAGATCACTCCGTCCTCGAGCGCCAGCTCCGCCCACACCGGTGTTCGCTTGCGATACCGTCCGCGGCTGACCTCTTCGTAGGTGCGGGCAAACACCTTCGCATCGACGGTGTAGAGGTCCTGGCCGTTGTCGACGATCCAGTCGCCGCGCTTGCACTTCTGCGCTCGACCCCACTTCTGGTAGCGAAAGCCCACCGTATCCAGCGCCAAGCGGACTGCGGTCACCAGCGCGCCCGGACGACGCCGATAGCGCTGCCTATGGCTGAGGGATTTCACGTTCCGGTCCTCATGCGTCGGCCAATCGATTCACGTCAGTTCTGACCCGCTCCCGGTCCGCCACCGCCGCGCCGCCCGTTCCGGCGCCCAGGGCCTGCTGCAGGGCCATCAATCCCGGTCCGGCCTCTTCAGCCTCCTGGACCCACTGGCGGTGCTCCAACGAGATGCGTTCGTGCGCGGCGCGCACGTACGCGGCGAAGGTGTCCATCTCGCCCCGCGCCACTGCCTCCTGCACGGCCGAATGTCGCTCGATGATCTCGCTGAGATCGCGTGCCGCGCTCTCGTACCGAGACGCATTGCGTTGGTCCTGTCGGATCTCCTCACGCCTGCTCGCCACCGCGCCAAGAGCGGCACCGATGAGGCCCAGCCCCGCCAGGGCCCCGAGACGGGTGTCGAAGGTCGCCCCCAATCCCGCCACCCCGGAGCCCAGGGCCACCACCAACGCGCCAATCGCCCCGATCCAGACGCTCCAGTCGGCCGAGGAACGGTGCACTCCGGTGCGCGAGGCGTAGTAGCGGCTCTGCACGACGAGTTGAAAGCGCCGGAAACACTCCAGCGCGGTCAATGCCAGCAGCACGTTCGGCCCGTCGCGCCGCGTCACCGCGTCGACGACGCGCTCGAAGTAGCGAACCCGCTCCATTTCCGCTCGGGCGCGAGTGGTGATCCAGCGCTGCAACAGCTGGCCGCGCTCGATCTGGAACAGGGTCATCGCCGAAACCCCACCGGCGACGGCCGAGAACAGCCCCAGAGAACCCGCCGACACGTTCGACACGAGCTGCGACATGCCCGACAGAAAGGGCGTCACCGCGGCCATGATCGCGGCGGCAATCGTCGCCGCGAAGATCGTCCACGTCGCCAATGCCGACAGACGATGGAAGCGCACCTGGGCGCTGGCGGCCTCGCCGTCGAGCTGGTCGAAGCGAACGGCGCACTGCTCGATCGAAGACTGACGCAAGACCCGCGCAAGATCGGGCGCCGCCGCGCTCAGCAACTCCGGCAGCGCCGACAACGCGCGGGTCGAATCGGCGGGCTCCACCGGTCCAACCAACACCTCGGCTTTGGCGATCAATTCGCCCGCGGTCATCGCCACACCCGTCTCCTCTAGTGTGGCGGACGCACCGGCCAGCCCCGAACGTCCCGCTGCGGGGCGTAGGGCGGCACGGCTGCTTTGAAGGTGAGCGACGGAATCCGGTGGACGCCACGCGCCTTGAGCGTCGCCCAGACGTCGCGCGCCTGATCCGGGTAGACGGCGCGGATGAGCGATTCAACCGCCACCACCTTCTTGTTGCGCTTCAGGGTCTCGATGCAGGTCTCGAACACGCAGTATTCGAGTGCGATCCCGACCACGTATACCGTCTCGATGTGGGTGCGATTGATGATCGCGTCCATGCGCGGGTTCTCGTATGGCGAATACCCGTCCTTGTCCGCATCGATCCCAAAGCGGACCACCTCGACCTCGCGCCGCTCGAGCAGATCGGGATGAAACGCCGCCCCCGCGGTGTATTGGACGCAGTGCGGAGGCCACTCACCTCCAGGATAGAACCCAAACGACTTGTGGTTGAGCGGATGCCAGTCCTGCGCGTAGACCACGGTCATTCCGGCGGCGATTGCCCCGGCAATCGCCTCGTTCAACGGCGGCAGGAGCGACTCGGCGTCCGGCGCAGGAAGCGAGCCATCCTCGAAGAAGTCGTTCTGGATGTCGACGACGATCAGCGCGTCGCGTCGCCGACCGTGCGGAACGTAGATCGCCGGCGGGGCGTCCTCGCGATCCGCCGTCGCGAGCTTGTCGAACTCCCGTCGCCCGGCGACCTCCTCCGCTCCCACCGCCGCGACTGGCGACTCGATCTCCTGGCGCAACTCGAGCCAGGCTCCGCGTGCGGCATACTGCAAGGTTCGCTCGTGGACCGGCTCCTTACTGCGCGCGTTCAGCAAGCCGGCCAGACGGAGCAGGCCGTCTTCGTTGCAGGGGATCAGGTCGAGCCGGGCGAAAGGCCCCCCCTCGAGATCCTTGGGATCCAGGTCGAAGAGCAGCGCGCAGAGGCCCTTGCTGCGCAATGCTCCGAATTCGTACCCCGGCCAGAGCTTCTTCTGGTTGTCTTTGGTCAGGCAGAAGATGCCGAACTGAGAATCGTCGAGCGCTTGTTCCAGCCGTCCCCGCCAGTTCTCGTCGTCGCCCAGGTCACGCTCGCTGTGCCAGGGCTTCACCCGCACCAACCCGGGGAGGATGTCGTACAGCCTGAGGCTGATCTGCCGCGATCTGTCTCCGGACCAACTGAGAAACACCTGCATCGCCGCGCTCCTTCGCGGAAGAGCCGCTCCGCAGCCCATCGCTCGCTGCGTTGCGGATCGTTGTTTTCGAGCTGATCTAGATGCTTGGATTAGTGGCACGACAGGTAGCAAGCGATTCCATTCGGCGTCTATAGGGGATTTCCCTACCCAGAGAAGCGTCGTACGAGGGTCACCTCATCTGCTCGCCACATCGGCGCCGGCGAAAGCGGCCCGGCGCGGCGCGAGATCTGCTTCGCATCGAGCAGCCAGCCCGTGGTGGGAGGAGTACTCTTCGCAGCGAAGTGCGCGGCCGCGGCAGAGCGCACGACGCGTCTCGAAGCGGAACTGTCAGGCGGCGCGGTCGTCGACGCGCGCGGGCCCCGATCGCCAGCGCGCCAGGTGGTCACGTAGCTTCTCGCCGAGCGGTCCGCCGCCGGACAGCCGGCGCAGGCTGGGCTCGAGATCGTCGCGCGGCGCGATGCTCGGGCGCTGCTCGTGCGGATCGGCGGTGAGATCGTAGGATTCCAGTTGCGCACCGCGGAGGATCAGCTTGCGCTCCGCCCCGATCAGGGCGACCAGATCTTGCCGATACTCCGCGCGCGCGTCGCGCAGGCGGGGGTAGTGAAAGTGCTCGGCGACGGCGACCGGCCGCTGGGCGCGGTAGTCGGTGTCGAGGATAGTCTCCGACCACCGACCGCGCGGCGCCGCGCGCATCAGGCCGAACAAGTCGCGGGTGCTGACGACGTCGTCGACCGCACCCGGCGACCGGTCGGGGTGCCGGACGAAGAGCGGCACGTGCAGGTGGGTGTCGTAGACCGAGGCATCGTGCAGATACAGCCCGTGCTCGCCGAACGCCTCGCCGTGATCGCTGGTGACGATCAGCAAGGTGTCGTCCAACAGCCCGGCCGCCTGCGCCTGCTCGTAGAACTCCGCCAGCTTCGCGTCCATCAGGCGCACCGCGTCGCGGTAGCGCTCGAGCAGCATGCGCCGGCTGGCGTTCGACATGCGGAAGCCACGCTGCAGGTAGCGATGTCCGCCGAGCTTCGGCATCACCAGCGGCATGCGGAGCAGGTCGTCCAGCCCACGTCGCGACCACGGCGACCGGAAGATCGAGTCGGGCGCCGGCGGGTACGGCGCATGCACGTCGTAGAGATTGAGGAAGAAGAACGCGGGCGCCGGCGCAGTGCGGCGGGCGTCGAGCTGCTCGAGCAGATAGCGCAGCGCCTCGCGGTCGGCCGGCAGCGTCGCCTGCGCGAAGGTCGTGAGGAACTCCCGGCTGGCGCGCTGGCGCGGGTGGAAGAAGCCGCTGCTCATGATCTGCTGGCGGAAGCGCGGCTTCGAGGCCGCCAGCAGCAGAGAGAGCGGATTCAGACCGCTGCGCGGCGAGAGCACGCGCGTGTTGACGCCAAACCCGCGCGTCACGCCCGGCAGGGTGCCGTCGAACACCGGATTGCGGGTGACGACCTCGGTGTGGAAGCCCTCGCCGGCGAGGATCTCCGCGATGGTCGGCGCGGTGCGCGTGTACGCCATCGTCTGGAAGTGCGCGCCGTGCTCGGACGGCAGCAGGCCGGTGAACAGGCTGAGATGGGTGGGCAGCGTCCAGCACTCGCTGGCGTAGGCGCGCCGGAAGTGGACCGACTCGCGCGCCAGGCGGGCGAAGAACGGCAGCTCCGCGGTGAGGGCGGACGCCCGCAGCGAATCGACGACGAGGAGGACGATGTTGCGCGGGCGGGCAGTCATGGACGGGCACCCTGGTCCATCGCCCGCGGCCCGCGCCGGGATTCGTATCGTCGCCAGGCGCCCGCCATCACGCGGTGGCGGGCTGCAGGGTGCGCTGTCGGCGCGCCCACTCGACGAACAGCAGCGTCAGCGAACCGGCGAGGGCGATCCACAGCTCCACCTCGCCGGAGCGGTTGATGCCCGATCCAACCGAGAAACCGCGCAGCTGCTCCAACGCCACGGCGCTCCAGCTGCGCAGCACAACGAACCACAGGAAGACTTCGCCGCGGTACCGACTGCGGCGGCTGAGCCACAGCAGGAAGACCATGATCGCCAGGGTGTCGAGCGCGTAATACAGCGACAGCGGGTGGACCGGCAGGCTCGCGGTCGACTCCGGCCCGAGCAGACCCTGCACGCGGTGGCTGGAATGCGGGTCGCTGTCCTGCGGGAAGACGACGCCCCAGGGCAGCGCGGTCGGCACGCCGAAGCAGCAGCCGTTGAGAAAGCAGCCGACGCGGCCGATCGACAGCACCAGCGCGACGCCGGGCGACAGTGCATCGAGCACCAGCAGGACCGGCACGCGCAGGACCCAGGACAACACGACGAAGGCGACGGCGGCGCCGAGCAAACCGCCGGGCATGCGGAAGCCGTTCGCCGAGGCAAACTGGGCCAGCGGCACGCCGCTCTCCAGCGCAAAGGCGAGGCGCGCCCCGGCGAACGCCGCGGCCGGCGTGAGCGCCAGCAGCAGCGCGGCGCGCCAGAGCGAGACGCCGGCGCGCCGCAGCAGGAACAGGTTGACGACCGAGCCGACCAGCGCGGCCGCCGCCCACATGGCGTACCAGGCATTGTATCCGAACAGGTGCGGGTGCACGGGAATTGCTCAGCGCGGTTCCACCGTTGCGCGGCGTTGACGCCGGCGGCTCCGCCCGTCGCCGCGCGCGAGCGGCGATGCGACGGAGCCGCCGGGGCTCAGCGCTCTGATCAGGGCGGCCACGACCCGAGCGGCGTGCCGCTCGCACCGAGCACCAACACTGGACGATTGTTGCCGTCGACGTCGTTGTTGCGCATGCCGTCGAAGCGCACCAGCTTGTTGTCGGCGCCGCGCAGCACCAGCGTGAGGATCTTGTTGCCGTGCGTGCCGGTGGTCTTCAGCTCGTCCGCCAGCGCGTGCGACAGATCGACCGTCCACCAGAACCCGTCGCCACCGCTCTCGCGCACCAGTTGACCGGCGTAGCGGTTCCACGTCGGCCGGTTGGTCCAATGGATCCAATCCGGGTGCGGGGTCGAATCGGTCACGTCGCTGTCGCCGGTGCCCTGCTGCC
Organism: Deltaproteobacteria bacterium; assembly: GCA_033764095.1. Lineage (GTDB taxonomy): Bacteria > Desulfobacterota > Binatia > HRBIN30 > CADEER01 > JBDTMT01. The sequence goes on from JANRJF010000161.1 coordinate 7,259, forward strand.
AGGCGTCGTCGCCGGTGGACGCACTGGTGGTCCACGAGTTCAGGATGTAGACCTTGGGGCCGAAGCCGGTGTTGGGGTCGTAGCAGGGCGTGCTCGAGTTCATGTCCGTGCACTGCGACGCCAGGCGCGTGTGCACCCGCAGGTAGGCGCGCTGGTAGGTCGCGTCGTTGGCCAGCGCCGAGACGTCGAAGGTGACGTAGGACTCGACGACGTGCCCGTCATCGTTCGGGGTGATGGTCATCCACCCCTTGTCGCCGTCGCTCTCGTTCGGCTTCTCGTCGGTGACATACGCCTCCTTGCTCGGATTGCAGCCGACGCTGGCGGTGCAATCGAGGTGCAGCGGCGGCACCTGGTCGCGCTTCTTGATCACCGAGGTCACCGGCGTGTACGACAGCGTCGGCTGCTTCCCGCTGGTTTCCTTGGTGTAGTACTTGGCGAGAAACTGACTGGCGGTGTCGCCGGAGATCGAGAACAGCACCGAGGCCGGCGATCCCGGCTGCACCTGGAAGAAGCGCGACACGCGGTACGAGGTGTAGGTTTCGGCCACCGCGCCCGGCTCCAGCGGCAATACCGTCCCCTGCTGCAGCGCCAGGTTGACGTTGCCGCCCGACGCGGTGGAGTAGGCGTTCCAGCTCATGCCCGACTCGGCGATACTGTTCATCGCCGGGTCGACCGCGTAGAGCAGCCCGCCGTGCGCCGCGCTCATGTCGAGCGGCGACATCAGCTTCAGGGTCGCATCGATCGCGCCGGTGGTGTTCGCCGGCAGGGCGAACTTGAACAGGCTGATGCGCTCGTGGCCGCTGCAGCCGGCGGTGTACTGGGCGACGGTGGTGGCCTCGGAGCTGAACACCGAGGCAGCCGACGATCCGGACCACACGTAGCCGTCAGCGCTCGGCAGCTGGTCGGCCACCGGGGTGCCGGGCGTCTCCAGCAGGATGATCGTACCCGGTTCGAACTCCACGTCGTCGCCACCGAGATCCGGGTTGTTGATCACCAGCGGGTTGCCCTCCACGGTCACCGCCGCGAGGGCATTGGTGTTGTAGGTCTCCTCGTGACCGTAGATGCCGCGCCCTCGGGCAATGGTCGCGATCGTGCGTACCGGCTGCGCGCAGTTGATCAGGTTGACCTGCTGGGCGCGGTTGTTCCAGGTGTCCTCGAAAACGATGCAGTGATCACTGATGTCCTCGCCGTCGATCTGCCCGCCGATGATCTCGTTGTTGCTCGGAAAGAAAGGGCCGCCCAGCTCGCCCGTGTCTGGATCACGGTACTCGATCTGGATGCGGCGGCTGACCGTATTGTCCAGCAACAGGTTGTTCTCGGCGGCGCCGCGCAGCGTGATACCGCGCGTCTGGAAGTCGTTGTCCTCGACGCGGGCGCGCTCCGCGTCCTTCATGTGCAGGCTCCAGCCCTTGGCGTCGTGCGTCTCGTTGCGGGCGACCACGGCGCGCGAGTTCTTCAGCACGTAGATCGCCTCGAGGCCCTCGCGGCAGGCAGTGGGGTTGCCCGATCCGTCGACCGACATGTCGTTCAGGTAGAGTTGGTTGTCGACGATGCGCGCGTCGTTGGCCTGCTCGCCGACGTGGATGCCTTCGTCACCGACGTAGCGCACTTTCGTGCGCTTGACGGTGACACTCTTGGCCGACACATCGACGCCGTACGATCCCGGCTTGCCGCAGCGCCCGCAGCTCTCGACCTCGACCCACGTGCCGGCCTGCCCGATGCGCACATCGTCGGCCTTCACCTCGATGCAGCGCTTCCAGGTCCCGGTCGTCGTGGCGTTGGTCAGTCCGATGTTGCCGCCCTTCACCTTGATGTTCTGCACCACCGCGCCGGTGGCCGTGCTCTCGACCTTGATGCCGACCTCGTCGTCCGCGTTGTTGTCGAACGTGGCGGTCGGGCCGAAGATGGTGTGTCCGCCGCCATCCAGAACGATGCCCGGGTTGACGACGCGCAGCCCGTGCTGGCCGATCGGCTTGCTGCTGCAATTGAGGTCGTCCGGCAGCGTGTAGTTGCTGGTCACCGAATCACCGCAGCAGCACGGGCTCGCGCCGCCGCAGGTGGTCGGCGTCGTCCGCGATGCGCAGACGCTCGGATCCGCCAGCGCGGACGACGCGACCAGCCCGACCGCGACGAGCATGGCCAGCCCAAGGACCTTGGTACGCATGAATCCCTCCCCCGTTTGCCGACCCGCATCGACCAACCGCTCGGCAGCTGGCACCGCGTGTCGAAGAGCCTGAGTGCCCTACGTGTTCAGCTGGCTGTGCGGCTAACACACAGTCTACGTGTCACGCAATGCCATTCAGACTTGTCGAGGAGATTGGTGCGCATTGATGCGGGTGCGGACGCAATTCGCGCACTCGACGCGTGCGGTCTGCGGCACCAGCGGGTGGACGCGGCCACGGCACCGACACGGATTGCAGAGATGGACGCGCGCCCCGTCCGTGCAACCCGGGCAATCCGTGGCTCAGCGCGTCAATCCAGATCGAGCGCGTTCTCTTTCAGGTCCTGGATCTGGCCTTCGAGGTAGGTGCGCAGCTTGCGCTTCAGGCGCTC
>JANRJF010000162.1:0-4991 GCA_033764095.1 Deltaproteobacteria bacterium
TTGCGGATGACGACCGTCTTGCCCTTGAAGGTCGGCTGCGTGCCGCCCTTCTTGTCGTCCTTGATCTTGTAACAGACGAGGTGGTCGGCGGCGAACTTGAGCGTCAGCGCCGTCGCGGTGGGCGACGGGCCCATGGTCGGGCTCGCGCCAGGGGATGGCGCCGGCGGCGGGGTCGGCGGCGGGAAGATCATGCTCGGGTTGCAGAGCAGGAACGGTTTCAACACCACCATCCGCTTGTTCTCGAACTGATCGACGATCTGCACGGTGCGCGATGGGACGCGGTCCTGCGCCTTGACGCGGTAGCACTTGTACGGGTCGATGTCGGTCGGGATCACCGGCGTGTTGGTGCGTGTGGGCGTGTGCGTCACGGTCGGCGTGCTGGTGATGGTCGGTGTCTGGGTGAGCGTCTTGGTGATGGTCGGAGTGAGGGTGACGGTCGGCGTGATGGTGTTGGTCAGGCACAGATTGGAGCCGCCGACGCGCGAGTCGCACGAGGCGTCGATCTTCAGGTTGCAGCCGGCCAGGCAGGTGCCGGGCGTCGACGGCGCGCCGCAGGAGGCCGAGCTCGGGCACTCGCAGCACTGAATCGGCGTCGGCGGGATCGGCGTGTTGGTCGCCGTCGCGGTGACGGTTCCGGTGCTGGTGATGGTCGCCGTCTGGGTGACGGTGCTCGACGCCGTCGGCGTCGGGATGGTGGGCGTCGGGGTCGGCGTGTCGGTCGGCGTGCGCGACGGGCCGATGGTGAACGTGGCGGTGGGCTGCGGGACGATCGCACCGCAGCCGTTGTTGCAGTCGTCGTTGGTGCTGATCAGCGCGTTCTGACAGCCGCCGCTGATGCACAGCAGCGTGCAGTCGACACCGGTCACCTCATCGGCACAGAAGCCGGTGCCACAGCCGCCCCCGTAACAGGCGCAGCACGCCGCCATGGCCGGCTGCGCCGTGGTCACGAGCATGCCGCCCAGCGCCAACACCATCGCCAGCGCTGCTGCTGCCCACCCGCGACCCCAGTCGTATCCCGCCATGTGTCCCCCCGCTCGGCCCTCTCTTCGTCAGAGTGCCGCGGTGCTGCTCACTCGAAATCCACCGCGCCGACGCGCTGCAGAGCGTCCGGCGCTGCGCTCCCCGAAACAACCCGTGTTGCCTTGGAGCTAGTCGGCCAAGCCTCAGTAAGTCAATGAGGGTTTTCACCTATGCTCGTGGCATCGAGGCGTGGCAGCGATGCCGATCAGCGAGACAGAAGCGCCCCATTCGCACCGTCGATTCGTTCTGTTCAATCCACGAATGACCGAATTTCATTCGGCAACCCTATTGATCCCGCCCTGACATTCGGGGTAGAGCGCCGATACACCTTATGAAATTCGACCAGGAACACGTCGATCTCGACGAGATCGACATCCGCATCCTCGCGCTGCTCCAGGAGCACTGCAAAATGCCGCTCGCCAAGATTGGCGAGCGGGTCGGGTTGTCGGCTCCGGCGGTGATCGAGCGCATCAAGAAGCTCGAAGAGGGCGGGGTGATCGTCGGCTACACGGCGCTGCTCGACGCGCGCACGCTGGGCTGCGACATCACCGCGTTCATCGGCGTGCTGACCTCGCATCCGAGCGGCATCCGCGACGTCGAGCGGAATCTCGAGAGCCGTGCCGAGGTGTTGGAGTGCCATCACGTCACCGGCGGGCACACGTTGTTGCTCAAGGTGAAGACCGCCGACACCTCCTCCCTGGAAGAATTGATCAGTCACCTGCGCTCGATCGAGGGCGTGGCGCGCACCGAGACGATGGTGGTGCTGTCCACCCACATCGAGCGCCAGTGGATGCTGCAGCCCGAGCGGCCGCCGGCCAAGCGCAAGCCGCGCCGTCCGGTCGGCAAGCTGCTGCAGGCCGAATCGGCGAGTTGAGAGGGACGAGCATGAGCCAGCGACGCCTGCGAGCCGAGGGACTCTACGATCCGCGTTTCGAGCACGACGCCTGCGGCGTCGGCTTCGTCGCCAACATCACCGGCGTCAAGTCGCACGACATCATCGACAAGGGGCTCACCGTCCTGCGCAACCTGACGCACCGTGGCGCCTGTGGCTGCGACCCGGAGACCGGCGACGGCGCCGGCATCCTCCTGCAGGTGCCGGACGCGTTCCTGCGCAAGGTGTGCGAGGCGCTCGACATCGCGCTGCCGGCGGCCGGCGAGTACGGCGCCGGGTTGGTGTTCCTGCCGCGCGACGTGCAGGAGCGCAACCAGTGCCAGCAGATGCTGGAGAAGATCGTGCGCGAGGAGGGGCAGAAGCTGCTCGGCTGGCGCACGGTGCCAGTCGACGACTCGAAGTGCGGCCGCCTGGCGCGCCAGAACCTGCCCGAGATCCGCATGGTGTTCATCGGGCGCGGCAAGCGCACCGCCGACCAGGCGAGCCTCGAGCGCAAGCTCTACGTCATCCGCAAGCGCATCGAGAACCAGGTGCGCGACGCCAACCTCAACGACGGCGAGTATTTCTACATTCCCAGCCTGTCGTCGCGCACCTTCCTCTACAAGGGCCTGCTGCTGCCGGAGCAGATCCCGGCCTTCTATCTCGATCTCAACGACCCCGACCTGACCAGCGCGCTGGCGCTGGTACACCAGCGCTTCTCGACCAACACGCTGCCGTCGTGGGACCGCGCCCACCCCTACCGCTTCATCGCCCACAACGGCGAGATCAACACCGTGCGCGGCAACGTCGGCTGGATGCGGGCGCGCGAGGCGCAGTTCGCCGCCGCGGCATTTGGCGACGACATCAGGAAGATCACCCCGATCATCGACCCGAACGGCTCCGACTCCGGCATGTTCGACAACGCGCTGGAGCTGCTCACCCACACCGGGCGCTCGCTGCCGCACGCGGTCATGATGATGATCCCCGAGGCGTGGCAGAACCACGAGTCGATGAGCGAGGCGAAGAAGGCCTTCTACGAGTACCACGCCTCGTTGATGGAGCCGTGGGACGGTCCGGCGTCAATCGCCTTCACCGACGGCACGGTGATCGGCGCCATCCTCGATCGCAACGGCCTGCGCCCGTCGCGCTACGTGGTGACCAAGGACGGCTTCGTCGTCATGGCCTCCGAGGTCGGCGTGCTCGACATCGCGCCGGAGAACGTCCTGCACAAGGACCGCCTGCAGCCCGGCCGCATGTTCCTGGTCGACACCGCGCAGGGCCGCATCATCGAGGACGAGGAGCTGAAGGAGGGGATGGCGGCGCGCCAGCCCTACCGCGCCTGGCTCGACGCCGGCCTGCTGCGCACCGCCGCGCTGCCGGCGCCAAAGGACGTGCCGTCGGTCGAGCCGGACGACGAGCTGCTCACCCGCCAGCAGTGCTTCGGCTACACGCTGGAGGATCTGCGCATCCTGATGGCGCCGATGGCGATCAACGGCCAGGAGGCGGTCGGGTCGATGGGCACCGACACGCCGCTGGCGGTGCTGTCGAACAAGCCGCAGCCGCTGTTCAACTACTTCAAGCAGCTGTTCGCGCAGGTGACCAATCCGCCGATCGACCCGATCCGCGAGGAAGTGGTCATGTCGGCGGTCACCACCATCGGCCGCGAGCGCAACCTGTTCGAGGAGACGCCCGAGCACTGCCGGCAGCTGCGGCTGGAGTCGCCGATCCTCACCAACGCGCAGATGGCGCAGCTCAAGGCGATCGACGCGCCCGACCTGCGCGCCGCGACCCTGCCGATCCTCTATCCGGTGCACGGCGGCGGGCGCGGGCTGCGCGACGCGCTCGACGCGCTGTGCGCCGCGGCGTCGCGCGCGGTCGCCGGCGGCGCCACCATCCTGGTGCTGTCGGACCGCGGCATCGACGCCGAGCGGGCGCCGATTCCCAGCCTGCTGGCGGTCGGCGCCGTGCATCATCACCTGATTCGCGAGGGCACCCGCACCAAGTGCGGCCTCGCGCTGGAGAGCGGCGAGCCGCGCGAGGTCATGCACTTCGCGCTGCTGGTCGGCTACGGCTGCGCGGCGATCAACCCGTACGTCGCCTTCGAGACGCTGGTCGACCTGATCCGTTCCAACGTCGTCAAGGGCGTCGAGGTCGACGAGGCGATCGAGCACTACGTCAAGGCGATCACCAAGGGGTTGCTCAAGGTCGGCTCGAAGATGGGCATCTCGACCATCCAGAGCTACCGCGGCGCGCAGATCTTCGAGGCGATCGGCCTCAACCGCGAGGTCATCGAGCGCTACTTCACCTGGACGCCGTCGCGCATCGAGGGCGTCGGCCTCGACGTCATCGCCAGCGAGTGCGCCGCGCGCCATCACCACGCCTTCGAGATGTCGCCGTCGCTCGACGGCGACCTCGACGTCGGCGGCCAGTACCAGTGGCGCCGGCGCGGCGAGTTCCACATGTACAACCCCGAGTCGATCGCCAAGCTGCAGCACGCGGTGCGCAAGGGCAGCTACCCGCTGTTCAAGGAGTACACGCGCCTGGTCGACGACTCGAGCCGCGAGATCGCGACGCTGCGCGGCCTGCTGCGCTTCAAGCCGGCCAAGCCGATTCCGCTCGCCGAGGTCGAGCCGGCGAGCGAGATCGTCAAGCGCTTCAAGACCGGCGCCATGTCGCTCGGCTCGATCAGCCGCGAGGCGCACGAGAACCTCGCCATCGCGATGAACCGCATCGGCGGCAAGTCGAACACCGGCGAGGGCGGCGAGGACCCGGTGCGCTTCACGCCCGATGCCAACGGCGACCTGCGCCGCAGCGCCATCAAGCAGGTGGCCTCGGGCCGCTTCGGCGTCACCAGCTACTACCTGGTCAACTCGGACGAGCTGCAGATCAAGATGGCGCAGGGCGCCAAGCCGGGCGAGGGCGGCCAGCTGCCGGGCCACAAGATCGACGAGTACATCGCCAAGATCCGCTACTCGACGCCGGGCGTCGGCCTGATCTCGCCGCCGCCGCATCACGACATCTATTCGATCGAGGACCTGGCGCAGCTCATCCACGACCTGAAGAACGCGAACAACCGGGCGCGCATCAGCGTCAAGCTGGT
>JANRJF010000163.1:0-11145 GCA_033764095.1 Deltaproteobacteria bacterium
GACTGTTCGTCATTTGGGGGCCGTGTGAACCAATTCTCGAGAAACGTCGCGCTCTGGCTGGTGCTGGGGCTGATGATTCTCCTTCTCTTCAATCTGCTCACCAAGCAGAACCCCAAGCTGCAGGAAATCCCGTTCAGCGCCTTCGTCACCGCCGTCGAGAAGGGCGAGGTGACGGAAGTCGAGATGGAAGGGCAGAACATCCGGGGTCGGTTCCAGAACTCGGAACGGTTCAAGTCCTACGCCCCGGAAGATGCCGGGCTGGTGAAGCTGCTGCGCCAGAAGGGCATCACGCTCACCGCCAAGCCGGAGCAGGGTGACCCGTGGTACGTCATCGCCTTCGTGCAGTGGTTCCCGGTCCTGCTGCTGATCGGCGTCTGGATCTTCTTCATGCGCCAGATGCAGGTGGGCGGCGGCAAGGCGATGTCGTTCGGCAAGAGCCGGGCGAAGATGCTGAGCGAGAATACCCAGAAGGTGACCTTCAGCGATGTCGCCGGGGTCGATGAGGCGAAGGACGAGCTCGAAGAGATCATCGCCTTCCTGAAGGACCCGAAGAAGTTCACCAAGCTGGGCGGCCGCATCCCCAAGGGCGTGCTGCTGGTCGGCTCGCCGGGCACCGGCAAGACGCTGCTGGCGCGCGCCATCGCCGGCGAGGCGGGGGTGCCGTTCTTCTCGATCAGCGGCTCCGACTTCGTCGAGATGTTCGTCGGCGTCGGCGCCTCGCGCGTGCGCGACCTGTTCGTGCAGGGCAAGAAGAACGCCCCCTGCATCATTTTCATCGACGAGATCGACGCGGTCGGCCGCCATCGCGGCGCCGGCCTGGGCGGCGGTCACGACGAGCGCGAGCAGACGCTCAACCAGCTGCTGGTCGAGATGGACGGCTTCGAGACCAACGAGGGCGTCATCCTGATCGCGGCGACCAACCGCCCCGATGTGCTCGACCCGGCGCTGCTGCGGCCGGGCCGCTTCGACCGCCGCGTCGTCGTGCCGCGACCCGACGTGAAGGGGCGCGAGGGCATCCTCAAGGTGCATGCACGCAAGCTGCCGCTCGGCGAGGACGTCGACCTGGAGTTGCTGGCGCGCGGCACGCCGGGCTTCGCCGGCGCCGACCTGGAGAACGTGGTCAACGAGGCGGCGCTGTTGGCGGCGCGGCAGAACAAGGACCGCGTCGGCATGCTCGACTTCGAGGTCGCCAAGGACAAGGTCCTGATGGGCTCGGAGCGCAAGAGCATGATCCTCAGCCTGGAGGAGCGCCGCCACACCGCCTACCACGAGGCGGGGCACGCGCTGGTCGCCAAGCTGACGCCGGGCGTCGACCCGGTGCACAAGGTCAGCATCATCCCGCGCGGCATGGCGCTGGGCGTCACCACCACGCTGCCGACCGACGAGCGCCACAACGTCACCAAGGACTGGTGCCTGAGCCGCATCCAGATGTGCTTCGGCGGGCGCGGCGCCGAGGAGATCGTCTTCGGTCACGTCACCACCGGCGCGCAGAACGACATCAAGCAGGCCTCCGACATCGCCAAGAGCATGGTCTGCGAGTACGGCATGAGCGAGAAGATCGGGCCGGTGGCGCTGGGCAAGAAGGAAGACCAGGTCTTCCTGGGGCGCGACTTCGCGCAGGTGCAGGACTACTCCGAGCGCACCGCGCAGGAGATCGACGAGGAAGTGCGCCGCATCGTGTCGGAAGGCTACGAGCGCGCCAAGGCGCTGCTGCACGAGCACATCGACGTGTTGCACTGCATCGCCGAGCAGCTGCTGGAGAAGGAAAGCCTCGACGGCGCCCAGATCGACGAGATCATTCGCGTGCAGCGCGAGCAGCGCGAGGCGCGCAAGACGCCCCCGCTGAGCGCCCTGGGCGCCGAGCCCGCGTAGACAGGTGGGCAGCTGCTCGAGCTGCTCGACAACTTCCGCCTGCAGGATGCCGTCGACATCGGCATCGTCGCGTTTCTCGTCTACAGCCTGATCGAGCTGATCCGCGGCACGCGCGCCGCGCGCATGCTGATCGGGCTCTGCGTCGTCTTCCTCGTCTACCTGTCGTCGCGGCTGTTCGACCTCTACACGCTCAACTGGATCCTCGATAACTTCCTCAGCTCGGTCCTGCTGGTCATCGTCATCATCTTCCAGCACGACATCCGCCGCGCCCTGATCCAGGTCGGCAGCCGGCCGTTCTTCGGCTCCGACCTGCGGCTGCAGGGCGAGGACCTGGAGGAGGTCGTACGCGCCGCGGTGATGCTGTCGAGCCGCCGCATCGGGGCGCTGATCGTGCTGGAGCGCGAGACCGGCCTGAACGAGTACATCGAGGGCGGCACGCTGCTCGACGCGCAGATCAGCCGCGAAGTCATCGTCGCCATCTTCGTCGCCCAGTCGCCGATCCACGACGGCGCCCTGATCCTGCGCAAGGGGCGGCTGACCGCCGCCGGCTGCTTCCTGCCGCTCACCGCCAATCCCAACGTCAGCAAGACGCTCGGCACCCGCCACCGCGCCGCCATCGGCATCACCGAGGAGAGCGACGCGGTGGTGATCGCGGTGTCGGAAGAGGACGGCGGCATCTCGCTGGTCGCCGCCGGGCGCATCACCCGCGACCTCGACGCCGCCACCCTGCGGGCGACGCTGCAACGGTTGCTGGTCGGATGAGCTGGCGCGACGACCTGCGGCAGATCCGCCCGCGCGACGTCGGCGAGTCGCTGCGCTGGCTGCTGCTGCACAACGCCGGCACCAAGCTGTTGGCGGTGATCATCGCCGCCGGCCTGTGGTTCTTCGTCAACGCCGGCGAGCGCGACGCCGAGATGGCGATGGCGGTGCCGGTCGAGCTGCACAACATCCCGCCCAGCGTCATGCTGGTCAGCCCGCGGGTCGACTTCATCGACCTGGTGGTGAGCGGTCCGCGCACCTTGCTCAACCGCATCGACCGCGAACGGCTGTCGCTCAGCCTCGACCTCTACGGCGTGCGCCCCGGTCCGGCGGTGTTCCGCATCCTGCCCGACGCGCTCGACCTGCCGCGCGGCGTGACGGTGATGCGGCTGACGCCGTCGGAGGTGACGCTGGAGTTCGCCGCCGTGCTGCGCAAGCGCGTGCCGGTGAAGGTGGCGCTGGGCGGCAAGCTGCCCAACGGGCTGCGCGTGGTCGAGACGCGCGCCGCGCCGGAATCGGTCGAGGTGGCGGGTCCGGCGAACGACGTCGAGGCGATCAAGGCGGCGGAGACGGTGCCGATCGATCTCGGCGCCGCCGAGCCCGGCGTCATCGAGCGCGACGTGCCGCTGGAGACGCCGCGCGAGTACGTCTCGTTCAGCGCCGCCCTGGTGCACGCGCAGGTGCAGGTCGAGGAGCCGGAGATCACCCGCACGCTCGCCGCGGTGCCGGTGCTGGTGCGCGGCGGGACGTGGCGGGCCAGCGCGACGCCGGCGACGGTGCAACTGACGGTGCGCGGCGCGCGCTCCGACATCGACGCGCTTGAGCTGCATGCGGGTGCGGTTTATATCGACGCGTCGGACGCGGAGCCGGGCACCTACCGGCGCGCCCCGTCGGTCGACCTGCCCGCCGGGCTCGAGCTGGTGAAGCTGGAACCGACCGCCGTGCAGTTGCGCGTCCTGCGACAGAAACGGAGAGCGGATGGGGGATAGGCTGTTCGGCACCGACGGCATTCGCGGCACGGCGAACGTCGAGCCGATGACCTCGGAGACCGTGCTGCGCCTCGGACGTGCGATCGCGCACGTCGTCAAGCGCAGCGCGCGGCGCCACAAGATCATCATCGGCAAGGACACCCGCCTGTCCGGCTACATGCTGGAGAGCGCGCTGACCTCGGGCATCTGCTCGATGGGGGTCGACGTCCTGCTGTGCGGGCCCATTCCCACCCCCGGCATTGCCTTTCTGACCCGCAGCATGCGCGCCGACGCCGGGGTGATGATCTCCGCGTCGCACAACCCGTTTCAGGACAACGGCATCAAGTTCTTCGACTCCACCGGCTTCAAGCTGGCGGACGAGGTCGAGCGTGAGATCGAGGCGCTGGTGCACAACGGCGCCAACGCCGCCATCCGCCCGACCGCCGAGGCGATCGGCAAGGCGTTCCACCTCGACGACGCGCTCGGTCGCTACAACGTCTTCCTCAAGAACACCTTTCCGCGCCACCTGACGCTCGACGGCCTGAAGATCGTCATCGACTGCGCGCACGGCGCCGCCTATCGGGTCGGCCCCGAGGTGCTGGCCGAGCTGGGCGCCGACGTGCTGGCGATGGGCGACCAGCCGAACGGCGAGAACATCAACCGCGAGCGCGGCGCGCTGCACCCGCAGGCGCTGGCGTCGCGCGTGCGCAGCGAGGGCGCGCACCTGGGCGTCGCGCTCGACGGCGACGCCGACCGCGTCATCCTGGTCGACGAGCGCGGCGAGGTGGTGGACGGCGACGAGGTGCTGGCGATGCTCGGCCTGGCGCTGCACGCCTCCGGCCGGCTCGCCGGGCAGGCCGTCGTCGCGACGGTGATGAGCAACCTCGGCCTGGAGCTGGCGTTGCGCGAGCGTGGCGTCGAGCTGATCCGCGTGCAGGTCGGCGACCGCTACGTGGTCGAGGAGATGGTGCGCGGCGGCTACGTGCTGGGCGGCGAGCAGTCGGGGCATATCGTCTCGCTGGAGCACGGGACCACCGGCGACGGCCTGCTCACGGCGCTCAGCGTGCTCGGACTGATGGTCGAGTCGGGCCAGCCGCTCAGCGCCCTGCGCCGGGCCATGCAGCGCCTGCCGCAACGCCTGGTCAACGTCCGCGTGCGCGAGCGGCGCGAGATCGACGCGCTTCCGGCGGTGCGGCAGACCATCGACCGCGTCACCCGCGACCTCGCCGGCCGCGGCCGCGTGCTGGTCCGCTACTCCGGCACCGAGCCGCTGGTGCGCGTCATGGTCGAGGGCGAGCAGGCCGGCCAGGTCGAGCGCTACTGCGAGGAGATTGCCGCGGCGCTGCGCGAGTCGGTGGGCACGGTGTGAGGTGAGCCGGTGAGCCAGTACGGCGGTTCGCCGGTGCCGCGCCTGCCTGTTCGCCGCAGAGACGAGGCCAGACCGGCTCACTGGCGAACCGGCGCACCTGCTCACGCGGTCTCATGATCCACCTCGGCGTCAACATCGACCACGTCGCCACCGTGCGGCAGGCGCGCGGCACGCCGTATCCGGACATCGTCGAGGCGGCGCTGGCGGCGGAGCGGGGTGGGGCGGACGGCATCACCGTCCACCTGCGCGAGGATCGGCGCCACATCCAGGACGCCGACGTCGAGCGGCTGCTGCCGGCGATTGCGACCAAGCTCAACCTGGAGATGGCGGTGACCGATGAGATGGTGGGCATCGCCTGTCGTCTGCGGCCCGCCGACGTCTGTCTGGTGCCGGAGCGCCGCCAGGAGGTGACCACCGAGGGAGGGCTCGACGTCGCCGGCGGCGAGGTGGCGATCACCGCGGCGGTCGGCCGGCTGCGCTCGGCCGGCATCCGCGTCAGCCTGTTCATCGACGCCGATGCGGCGCAGATCGAGGCGGCGGTGCGCAGCAGCGCCGAGGCGATCGAGATCCACACCGGCCGCTATGCCGACGCGCTCGATGCCGCGAGGCGCCGCGCCGAGCTGGCGCGCGTCGCCGCCGGCGCCGCGCAGGCCGCCGAGCTCGGCCTGATCGTCAATGCCGGCCACGGCCTGACGGTCGAGAACGTCGGCCCGATCGCCGCGCTGCCGCGCATCAACGAGCTCAACATCGGCCACAGCCTGGTCGCCCGTGCGCTGTTCATTGGCCTGGAGGCCGCGGTGCGCGAGATGAAGGCGGCGATTTCCCCCCTTTGAAAAATCGGGGGCGGGGGGCTCTGCCCGGTAATTCGTTGCCTCGATCAGCGCTGCGGACGAGGCTGTTACGCTGCTAGTGCCGCCACCGGCCGGGCCGGAACACTCGGGCGAGAAACGCGCGTCCTCGCCGCTGAGAAGATCACCACCAAGACACCAAGGCACCAAGGTCTGAGGTCCGCTTGGTGCCTTGGTGGTTGGCCTTGCTCCTGGGCGTGAAGTTTCAGGTCAGGCTGTTGGCTGTTGGGGCAGAAGAGGGGGCGAGGGGGGATTTCCGCAGTACTCCTCGCCACCGGGATGCGTTTGTAAGCCGCAGCGAAAAATCCCCCCCTCACCCCCTTTTTCAAAGCGGGGGAATCGCGTGTAAATCCCCGCCATGCAGCTCGTCACCGCCGCGGAGATGCGCGCCCTCGATGCCGCGACGATCGCCGCCGGGACCCCGGGGCACGTGTTGATGGAGCGCGCCGGGCAGGGCGCCGTGCGGGTGTTGCTGGACTGCTTCCCGCGCCTGCGCCGCAAGCGGCGGCGGCTGCTGGTGGTGGCGGGCAAGGGCAACAACGGCGGCGACGGCTTGGTCATCGCGCGGCTGCTGAAGGCGAAGGGCCTGGTCGTCGAGGTGGCGCTGCTGGCGGCGCCGGACGAGGTCGGCGGCGATGCGGCGCGCAATCTGCGCGCCTGGCAGCGCGGCCGCGGGAGGATCCTCGAGGTCCGTGACGCGGCCGGCGTCGCCGCCCTGGCGGAGCGCGTCGAGCGCGCCGAGCTGATCGTCGACGCGATCTTCGGTACCGGTCTGAACAGCCCCGTGCGCGGCGTCGCGGCGGACGTCATCGCGCTGCTCAACGCCAGCGGCGTGCCGATCTTCGCCGTCGACATTCCCTCCGGCCTCGACGCCGACAGCGGCCAACCGCTCGGCAGCTGCATCGAGGCGGAGGCGACCGCCACCTTCGGCTTCGCCAAGCTCGGCCAGGTGATCCATCCCGGCGTGCGCCTGTGCGGCCGCCTGGCGGTGGTCGACATCGGCCTCGACGCCGACGCCATTGCCGCCGCGCCGCCGCGTGCGGCGCTGCTCGAGCCTGCCAACGTCGCGCCGCTGGTGCCGGTGCGCGAGCGCGACGCGCACAAGGGCGACGCCGGCCACGTGCTGATCCTTGCCGGCTCGTTCGGCAAGACCGGTGCCGCGCAGCTCGCCACCCGCGCCGCGGTGCGCAGCGGGGCCGGCCTGACCACCGTGGTCGCGCCGCTGTCGCTCTACCCGATCTATGCCGGCGGCGTGCTGGAGGCGATGACCGAGGCGCTGCCCGACGACGGCGGCGCGATTCGCTTCGCTCCGGATCGGCTGGCGAGCTTGATCGAGGGCAAGCGCGCGGTAGTCATCGGGCCGGGTCTGGGGACGCACGAAGGCGCGGCGCGCACGCTGGCCTGGTTGCTCGCCGAGGCGCGCGTGCCGCTGGTCATCGACGCCGATGGGCTGACGTTGGCGGCCGGGCAGTTGGAGGCCTTGCGCGCCAGTCAGGCGCCGACGGTGCTCACCCCGCACCCGGGCGAGATGGCGCGCCTGCTGGGCAGCGACACCGCCGCGGTGCAGCGCGATCGCGCCGGCTGCGCGCGCCGCTTCGCCGCCGCGCACGGCTGCACGCTGGTGCTGAAGGGAGCGCACAGTCTGATCGCCGCAGCGGACGGCGCGCTGTGGGTGAACCCGACCGGCAATCCGGGCATGGCCTCCGGCGGCATGGGCGACGTGCTGGCCGGGATCGTCGGCGCACTGCTCGCCCAGGGGCTCGAGCCCAGCGAAGCGGCGCGGCTCGGCGTCTACGTGCACGGCCTGGCCGCCGACCGCGCCGCGGCCAACGGCGAGATCGGCATCGTCGCCTCGGACCTGATCGCCGGCCTGCCCAGCGCGCTGCAGGCGGTGCGCGAGGGCACCGATGCCTGACCGGGTCGAGCTGCACACGCGCTCCGAGGCGGCGACGCGGCGCGCCGCCCGCCGCCTGGCCGGCGCCCTGCACGGCGGCGAGCGCATTGCCCTGAGCGGCGATCTCGGCGCCGGCAAGACCACGTTCGTGCGCGGCCTGGCCGCCGGCCTCGGCATCCCCGCCGCCGACGTGCGCAGCCCCTCGTTCCCGATCCTGATCCCGCACGAGAGCGGCCGGCTGCCGCTCTACCACCTCGACCTGTTCCGCCTCGCCGCCGGTGATATCGACTCGCTCGGGCTCAGAGAGTACATCTACGGATCCGGCGTCTGCGCCATCGAGTGGCCGGATCGACTGCCAGAACCGCTCGGCGATCACCTCGCCATCCGGCTCGAGTTGGAGCCCGACGGCAGCCGCCGCCTGGTGGCCGAGGCGCATGGGGCAAGCTATAAGCCGCTTCTTGAGGTTTTGGGCGCAACGCCCGCGCGAGACACTTCCAACCAGGGAACCTGACGAATCCGTATGTCGCTGATCGTACAGAAGTATGGCGGCACCTCGATGGGCAGCGTCGAGCGCATCCAGGCGGTCGCCGAGCGGGTCGGCCGCACCCAGCGGGCCGGCCACGACGTGGTGGTGGTGGTGTCGGCGATGTCGGGCGAGACCAACCGCCTGCTCGAGCTCGCCCACAAGCTCTCGGCGCAGCCGGCCGAGCGCGAGGTCGACGTGCTGCTCGCCACCGGCGAGCAGGTCTCCACCGGTCTGTTGGCCATTGCGCTGCAGGAGCGGGGCTTCAAGGCGCGCGCCTTCCAGGGCCACCAGATTCGCATCGACACCGACAGCGCCTACGGCCGCGCCCGCATCCGCAGCATCGACGGCGAGACGCTGCGCGGGGCGCTGGCGCAGGGCGAGGTGGCGGTCGTCGCCGGCTTCCAGGGGGTCGACGCGCACGGCCATATCACCACGCTCGGGCGCGGCGGCAGCGACACCTCGGCGGTGGCGGTGGCGGCGGCGCTGAAGGCCGACGTCTGCGAGATCTACACCGACGTGGACGGCGTCTACACCACCGATCCGCGCATCTGCCCGGCGGCGCGCAAGCTGCACCGCATCTCGCACGACGAGATGCTGGAGCTCGCCAGCCTCGGCGCCAAGGTGCTGCAGATCCGCTCGGTGGAGTTTGCCAAGCGCTACCAGGTGCCGCTCTGCGTGCGCTCCAGCTTCGACGACAGTGAGGGCACCTGGGTGGTGCCGGAGGATGCCGCGATGGAACAGGTGCTGGTGTCGGGCGTGTCGCTCGACCGCGACCAGGCGAAGATCACCGTGCAGCACGTGCCGGACAAGCCCGGCCTGGCGTTCAAGGTCCTCGGCCCGATCGCGCAGGCGAACATCGTCGTCGACATGATCATCCAGAACGCCAGCACGGCGGGCGACACCGACCTCACCTTCACGCTGCCGAAGACCGACTTCCGGCGCGCCCTGGCGATGGTCGAGGAGACCGCGCGCGGCTTCGGCGCCAAGGGCGTCACCTCGGACACCGAGGTGGTGAAGGTGTCGGTGGTCGGCCTCGGCATGCGCAGTCACGCCGGCGTGGCGGCGCGCATGTTCGAGACGCTCGGCGCGGAAGGCATCAATATCCAGATGATCTCGACCTCGGAGATCAAGATCTCGGTGGTCATCGACGCCAAGTACGGCGAGCTGGCGGTGCGGGCGCTGCACAAGGCGCTGGTCGAGGCGGCGCCGGAGGCGTGAGCGCGTGAGCGCCGTCCAGATCTACGACACCACGCTGCGCGACGGCTGCCAGGCCGAGGACATCGCGCTGACGCTGGAGGACAAGCTGCGCATCGCGGAGCGGCTGGATGCCTTCGGCGTCGACTACGTCGAGGGCGGCTGGCCGGGCTCGAACCCGCGCGACGAGGCGTTCTTCGAGGCGATCCGCGGCCGCACGCTGACGCGCATCAAGGTCGCGGCGTTCGGCTCGACGCGCCGTGTCGGCGTGCGCGCCAGCGAGGACAGGAACCTCGACAAGCTGCTGCGCGCCAAGACGCCGGTGGTGACGATCTTCGGCAAGAGCTGGGACCTGCACGTGCGCGACGACCTGCGCATCCCGCTCAGCGAGAATCTCGAGGTCATCCACGACACCGTCCGCTACCTGAAGCGGCACGTCGACGAGGTGATCTACGACGCCGAGCACTTCTTCGACGGCTACCGCGCCAATCCGAGCTTCGCGCTCGAGTGCCTGCAGGCGGCGGCCGACGCCGGCGCCGACCTGCTCTGCCTGTGCGACACCAACGGCGGCCGCATGCCGTGGGAGGTCGCGGCGGCGATCGACGCGGTGCGCGCCGCGCTCGACACGCCGCTCGGCATCCACTGCCACAACGACTCCGAGCTGGCGGTGGCCAACAGCCTGACCGCGGTGGCGCACGGCGCCGTGCAGGTGCAGGGCACCATCAACGGCGTCGGCGAGCGCTGCGGCAACGTCAACCTCTGCTCGGTGATCGCCAACCTGCAGCTCAAGATGGACCGCCACGTGGTGAGCGCCGCCAACCTGCGCAAGCTGCGCGAGCTGTCGCGCTTCGTCGACGAGCTGGCCAACGTCGAGCCCAACAAGCGCCAGCCGTACGTCGGGCAGAGCGCCTTCGCCCACAAGGGCGGCGTGCACGTCGCCGCGGTGCAGCGCAATCCGCGCACCTACGAGCACATCGATCCGGCAGAGGTCGGCAACCAGCAGCGCGTGCTGGTCTCCGACCTCTCCGGGCGCGCCAACATCCTCTACAAGGCCAAGCAGTTCGGCGTCGACCTGGAGAAGCTCGACGGGCACGTGCGCCACCTGGTCGACGAGGTGAAGCAGCTCGAGCACCAGGGCTTCCAGTTCGAGGGCGCCGAGGCGTCGCTGGAGCTGCGCATGCATCGCGTGCAGCACGGCCCGCTGCGCTACTTCGAGCTGGTGCAGTTCCGCGTCGTCGACGAAAAGGGCTACATGCGCCTGGTCATCGGCGAGCGCGGCGGCGTCAGCGTCAGGACCGACGAGCAGATCGAGCACGATCCCGCCTCGGCCTGGGCGGCGGTGATGCTGAAGGGGCCGAACGGCGAGATCGAGCACACCGCCGCCGAGGGCAACGGGCCGGTCAACGCGCTCGATACCGCGCTGCGCCGCGCCCTGACGCGCTTCTACCCGCGCATCGACGAGGTGCGCCTGCTCGACTACAAGGTCCGCGTGCTGGGCGGCGACGAGGGCAGCGCCGCGCCGGTGCGGGTGCTGATCGAGTCGGGCGACGAGACCGATCGCTGGGGGACCGTCGGCGTGTCCCTCAACGTCATCGAGGCGAGCTGGCAGGCGTTGGTCGACAGCTTCGAGTACAAGCTCTACAAGGACGCGCGCGGCAAGGGCGGCGCGGCGCGGCCGCGCAAGGCCAAGACGACGCGCGCGAGCGCGACGCGCC
>JANRJF010000164.1:0-10351 GCA_033764095.1 Deltaproteobacteria bacterium
GACGGACACGCCCACGGCGACGCCGACCGAGACCGCGACTCAGACCCCGACGGCCACGCCGACGGCGACGCCAACTGAGACCGCGACAAACACACCGACCGACACGCCAACGTCGACGCCGACCGAGACCCCAACCAGCACCCCGACGGACACGCCCACGGCCACGCCGACCGAGACTCCAACCAGCACCCCGACCGACACGCCGACGGCGACGCCGACCGAGACCGCGACTCAGACCCCGACCGACACGCCGACGGCGACGCCGACCGAGACCCCAACCAGCACACCGACCGACACGCCAACGGCGACGCCGACCGAGACTCCAACCAGCACCCCGACCGACACGCCGACGGCGACGCCGACCGAGACCGCGACTCACACGCCGACCGACACACCCACGGCGACGCCAACCGAGACCGCCACGCACACACCGACGGACACGCCGACTCACACACTGACGGCGACGCCGGCCGACACCCGGACTCACACGCAGACGGCGACCCCGACCGAGACTGCGACTCTGACACCGACCGACACGCCGACGGCGACGCCAACCGAGACCGCGACTCACACGCCGACCGACACCTCGACGGCGACGCCGACCGATAGTCCGACCTCGTCGGCGACCCAGACTCCGACCGCAACGGCGACCCAGACCGCCTCGTCATCGGCCACCGCAACTCCATCCGAGACGCCGACCGGCAGCGCGACCGCGAGCCCCAGCGCGACGCCAACCGACACGCCGACCGCCTCGCCGGCCGTGAGCCCGAGCAACACGCCGACATCGACCGCAAGCCACACCCCGACCGACAGTGCGACGCCGACGCACACGGCCACGCCGACCGCGAGCAGCAGCTCGACGCCGAGTCACACGCCGCCGGCGACGGCCAGCGACACCGCGACGCCGACGCCGACCGACACCGCGACACCGACGGTACCGCCGACCACCCCCCCGACCTTCACGCCGACGGCTACCGCCACCCCGACGGCGACGCCGACCGAGACCCTGACCGCCACCACGACCGAGACCCACACGCCGACCGCGACGCGTACGCACTCGCCTACCGCCAGCGTCAGTCAGACACCGACCGACACGGCGACCCCGATCAGCACGCCGCCCGACACCGCGACCATCACCGCCACCGTCACGCCGACGGTGAGCGAGACGTCGAGCGCCTCGACGACGCCGACCGCCACCGGCACGCCCACGGTGACGGCCACCGAGACGTCGCCCCCGAGCCAGACGCCAACGGCGATTCCATCCAACACCGCCACCGCGACCAACTCGCCGGCGGCAACGCAGTCGACGACGCCGACCGGCAGCGCGACGGCTACGCCGACCGCCACGGCGACGATCCCGGCCAGCCCGAGCGCGACGCAGACCGATGCGCCGACCCCGACCGCGACCGCCAGCGCCACCGCGACGCCGACCGGGACGACCAGCTCGACGCCGAGCGCGACTGCGTCATTCAGCGCGACGGCCAGCCCGACGCGGACGGCCTCGGCCACCGCGACCGCGACGCAGGTGCCGACCGCGACCGCGACGGCGAGCAGCGCCGCGAGTCCCTCGGCGACGGCGACCTTGACCAGCACTCCGGTCGCGAGCGCGAGTGCGACGCCGACTCAGACGCCCAGCGCGACGACCGCCGACACGTCGACCGCGACGCGCACCGCGACCGCCACCGCCTCGCCGATCGCGACCGCTACGCCGCAACCGACCGCAACGACCACGGCGTCCAAGTCGTCCAGCCCGAGCCCGACGCCGTCGGCGACGGCCACCGCATCGCCGAGCGCCACCGCGCCGCCCGCCACCGCGACGCCGACCACGAGCGCGACGCCGCCGGCGCGGCCGACCTCGACGCCGACGCGGGTCCTGCTCACGGCGACGCCGACCCCGGCGGCGACCAGCACGCCGACCATCAGCCGCGTCGACTCGCCGACGCCGACCCCGACGGTGACGCCGGACATGCCGCTGACGCCGATCATCACCACCGAGGCGTGCGCATTCGTCGCCAACAGCGGCGACGGGACGCTGTCGGTGCTCAGCACGACGCTGCGTAGCGTACGCGCGACGGTCGCCATCGGCGGCGAGCCGTCGGCGCTGGTCGCCAGCGCCGACGGCCGGCGCGTCTATGCCGCCGACGCCGCCGGCGGCGCGGTCGATGTCATCGATGCGATTGCCAAGCAGGCCGTCGGCAGCGTCGCCGTCGGCCCGGCACCGCGCGCGCTGGCGCTCGGCGTCGATCGTGCGGCGTTGATCGTGGCCAACAGCGGCGGCGATTCGATCGTCAGCGTCGACACCGACACCCTCACCGCGAGCACGCCGGTGCCGCTGATGCCGACGCCGCTGGCGATCGCGGTCGATCGCCACGCCGATGTCTATGTCGGCAGCGACGCGGCGGCGGCGGTGGTGGTCACCGATGCGGATCTGCAGCCGATCGCGAGCATCGCGATGGCGGC
This sequence comes from Deltaproteobacteria bacterium, assembly GCA_033764095.1. GTDB lineage: Bacteria > Desulfobacterota > Binatia > HRBIN30 > CADEER01 > JBDTMT01. Next base: position 2,461 of record JANRJF010000164.1, read on the forward strand.
GTCGGTCGAGGCGCTCGCGGTGCGGCCGGGCGGTGCGCTCCTCTATGCCGCGGAGACTGCCGCCGGCCAGATCGGCGTGATCGATGCCGCTACTCATCTGCGCATCGACGGCATCTCCGTCGGCGAGGAACCGGCCGCCATCGCCTGGCGCCACGACGGCCAGCGCGCCTACGTCGCGCTGCGTGGCGCGAACGAGGTCGCCGTGATCGACAGCGAGCGCCGCGCCGTGCGCGCCCGCATCGCGGTCGGTGCTGCGCCGGCCGGGCTGGCGCTGACGTCGGACGACGCGCTGCTGGTGGTGGCGAACAGCGGCGACGGTACGGTCAGCCTGGTCAGCACCGCCGCCGAGCGCGTCAGCGGCACGGTGACGGTCGGTGCCGCGCCGGTCGCCGTGGCGATCGTCGCAGTGCGCGGCGGCTGCGCGCCGCAGGCGATCCCGACGCCGACCGCGACCGGTGCCGCGCCGACGGCGACGCCAAGGCGTGACCAAGAAGACGACGGCTGCGCGGTCAGCGGCGCGCGTGACCCAGGCGTCGTGCTGCTGCTGCCGCTGGCAGGGCTGCTGCTCGTCCGCCGGCGTCGTTGATCACGCCGGCGACGCGGGCTCAGAATGGAATGTCGTCGTCGGCGCCGCCCCCGGTGTCGGCCGGCATCGCCTGATCCTCACCCGGCGGCGGCACGAAGCCGGCGTTGCGCCCGCCCTGGCCGCCCCCGCCGAGGAAGCGCACGTCGCGCGCGACGATCTCGGTGATGTATTTCTTGTTGCCTTCCTTGTCGTCGTAGCTGCGGTTGGTGATGCGCCCTTCGACGTACACCTGGCGGCCCTTGGCGAGGTACTGTCCGCAGGTTTCGGCCTGCTTTCCCCACACCACGATGTTGTGCCACTCGGTTCGTTCCTGCTTCTGTCCCTGCTGATCCGTCCACTTCTCGGTGGTCGCCACCGAGAAGGTCGCGCGGGCCTGCCCGCTCGGCGTGAACCGCACCTCCGGGTCACGCCCCAGATTGCCAATGATGATGGCTTTGTTGACCACGGCAGCCTCGCTTTCGGAGCCGCCGAACGGCGGCGCGGATGAAGGAACGGCGCGGACGCTAGCAACGGCTCTCCGCGTCCGTCAAGGCGGCATCGCGTGGCCGCGCCGCATCGATGTAGGGCGACGAGCGCGTGCAGGTCAGCCGGGGCCGGTCGCGTCGCGGGAAGCGCCGATCTGCTCCAGCAGACCGAGCAGATCCCAGTTCGTCCACGACTCGACGATCTTCCCGCCGGCGACCCGATCGATGCTGATGCCCTCGACGACCATCGAATGGCCGCTGGCCGGGACCTGCATCCACGGCCCGCTGTGCGTGCCGCGACTCACCCAGCGTGTAACGACCTTGTCGCCCTCGGCGATCTGCTCTTCCACCGAGGTTTCGACGTCTGGGAAGCCGCGCCGCCACGCCTGCACCAACTGCTTGAAGATCTCCGCGCCGCAGATGTCGACGGCGCTCATCGGCGCGTCGACGTGTGGATCGATCGTCCGTTGATGGTTCACGTAGTCGCGCGCCACGCATTCGTCGACGACCGCCAGGTTGCCGCGACCCCACAGCTCCTCGTAAAGGCGGCGCACCAGTGCCTTGTTCTCCGCGAGACTCATCGCGTCGACCCTTTCTCGGCCCGGCTTCATAATCATGCCGGTCCGCCGGTCAACCGCGCCGGAGGCGCGGCGCGACGATGCGGCGCGTCCCGGTCGCGCCCGCCGGCCGCCTCGGCCGCGCTGTAGTTCCTACGCCGCGCCCGGGCAGTTCTTACCGGCGCCACCCGTCGTTCAACCGCGCCGACCCGGCGACGGCGTTGGCGCTCGACTTGCATTCGCTGCGCCGCAGGGAGGACACGCATGCCAACCAAGCAGAGGCGCGAAGCGAAGCCGAATGCCATCACCCTGTTGAAGGAAGACCATCGGCAGGTGAGCGCGTTGTTCGAGCGCTTCGAGCGCAGTCGACAGGATGGCGCGAAGAAGAAGCTGGCCGACCAGATCTGCGACGAGCTCACCGCGCACGCCGAGATCGAGGAGCAGATCTTCTACCCGGCGGTGCGCCAGGCCGTCCGCGACGACGACATGATGGACGAGGCGACGGTGGAGCACGCCACCGCCAAGGCCCTGATCAAGCAGATCCGCGCGGCGTCGCCCGGCGACCCGATGTACGACGCCAAGCTCACGGTGCTCTCCGAGTACATCAAGCACCACGTCAAGGAAGAGCAGGGCGAGATGTTTCCCAAGGCGCGTAAGTCGGGTGTCGACCTGCAGGAGCTGGGGGCGCGCATGGCGTCGCACAAGCAGCGCATTCTCCGCCGCAGGCAGGGCTGATCTCGCCGCGCGGCACACGGCACATGACGTCGGCCGCGGCGCGGTCGCGAGCCGTTTCCCGACCCGCACCCACCCGGCGCCCGGGTGGGCCGCACAGCCATCTGTCCGGCCCGCCGCCGGGCGGGCGGCAAGCGGGCCCGCCGCTGCGCGGAGTGCGCGTTGACTCCCAGAACGACGCGGCGATAAGGTCCCTGCGGTGGTGTTGCTGGGATGACGTGGACGAATCAGTTGGTACGCCCCGGCGCGTGCCGAACGTCGCGAGGCGATGGCGATGGACAGCGCTAGCGGTCCCCTGCGCGTCGTCCCGCTCGGCGGGCTGGGTGAGATCGGCCTCAACTGCCTGGTCCTGGAGTACGGCGGCGACGCCATCGCCATCGACTGCGGGGTGATGTTCCCCGACCCGGGGATGCTCGGCATCGACCTGGTGATCCCGGAGTTCGAGTACCTGCGCCAGCTCGGCGACCGCTTCCGCGGCTTCGTCATCACGCACGGCCACGAGGATCACATCGGCGCGCTGCCCTATGCGCTGCGCCAGCTCGAGGCGCCGGTGTGGGCGACGCCGATGGCCGCCGGCCTGATCGGCTCGCGGCTGCGCGAGCACGGGCTCGACGGCGTGGTGAAGCTGCACACCTATCGGCCGCGCCAGCGCTGGGAGCTGGGGCCGTTCGGCATCGACCCGATCCACGTCACCCACTCGATCGTCGACGCGGTCGGCCTGGCGATCACCACGCCGCTCGGCGTCGTCGTGCACACCGGCGACTTCAAGATCGACTACACGCCGATCGACGGGCAGGCGCCCGACATCCAGGCGTTCGCCGAGTACGGCGCGCGCGGCGTGCTGCTGCTGCTGTCCGACTCGACCAACGTCGAGCATGCCGGCTCGACCGGATCGGAGCGCAGCGTGCGCAGCGGACTGGAGGGCGTCTTCCAGACCGCGCCGGGGCGCGTCTTCTTCTCCACCTTCTCATCGCACGTCCATCGTCTGCAGCAGGTGTTGGAGCTGTCGGAGGCGACGCAGCGGCGCGTCGTGGTGGTGGGGCGCAGCCTGGTGAACAGCCTGCGCATCGCCACCGACCTCGGCTATGTGCGGGCGCCGCTGTCGATCTACGCCGACGTCTCGGATCTCGCGACGCTGCCGCCGGAGCGCGTCACCGTGCTCACCTCCGGCAGCCAGGGCGAGCCGCTGTCGGCGCTGATGCGCATCTCGATGGGCGATCACGGCCAGGTGCAGATGGCGCCGGGCGACTCGGTGATCCTCTCGTCGCGCATCATTCCCGGCAACGAACGGCCGATCAGCAACATGATCAACCACATGTGCCGGCGCGGCGCGCAGGTGTTCACGGCGCGCAACGCCGACATCCACGTCTCCGGCCACGCCAGCCAGGACGAGCTGGCGCTGATGCTGAACCTGGTGCGGCCGCGCTACTTCGTGCCGGTGCACGGCGAGTATCGGCATCTGACGGCGCACCTGCGCCTGGCGCGTTCGGTCGGCCTGGCCGAGGACGCGACGCAGCTGCTGGAGGACGGCCAGGTGCTGGAGGTCGACGCCACTGGCGCGCGTCGCGGCGCGCCGATCGCCGCCGGCCGCGTCTTCGTCGACGGCAAGGGCATCGGTGACATCAGCGACATCGTGCTGCGCGACCGGCGCCACCTGTCGCAGGACGGGCTCCTGCTCGCCGTGCTGGCGGTCGATCAGCACACCGGCGAGTTGGTCGCCGGGCCGGACTTCACCGCCCGCGGCGTCGTCGCCGAGGACGATCAGGCGCGCGTCTTCGAGGAGGCGCGCGCGGTGGTCATCGCGGCGCTGGAGGCGATCGCGCCGGAGTCGCGCACCGACTCGCTGGAAGTGAAGGAAGAAGTGCGCAAGGCGCTGCGCCGCTATCTCAGCAAGACGCTCGACCGCCGGCCGGTGGTGGTGCCGTACGTGATGGAGATGTGAGTGGCGCGCGCACGGGCGGAGGTGGCGGCAGGCGCGCGCGAGAAGGACGAGGCGCGCGAGGCGGGACTGCTGGACGAGGTCGCGGCGATCGTCTGCCTGGCCGCGGCCGCGTTCCTGTTCATCAGTTTCGTCGCCTACCAGAACGACCTGCCCAATCTGAACCTCGCCGGACGGGTGGGGCGCGGGCTGGCGGACGTCATCGTCCAGGCGCTCGGCTACGCCAGCTACCTGCTGCCGCTGTACCTGGCCGTGGCGGCGCTGCGGCTGTTTCGCCATGCCGGCGGCGCGATCGCGCCGGCGCGCGGCGCAGCGGCGGTGGTGCTGTTGTTGTGCAGCGCGGTGCTGCTCGGCCTCGCCGCGCCGCCGCCGCCGGCGCGTCCGGTGACGCACGCCGGCGGGTGGTTGGGCGGCTTCCTCGCCGCGCTGCTCGCCGAGCCGTTCGGGCTGGGCGGCTCCTTCGTCGTCGTCGGCGGCCTCGCCATCCTCGCCTTCGTCGTCGCCACGCGCGTCTCGCTCGGCGGCATGGCGCGTGGCGCGGCGAGCGGCGTGGCGAACAGCTTCCGGCGCGTGCGTAGCGCCGCCGCCGAGCGCGAGGAGCCCGAGCTGCCGCTGCCGCCGCTGGTGCGGCGGCCGAAGGCCAACGTCAAGCGCGCTCCCGTGCCGCTCAGCGACGCCGCGCCGGTGATCGTGCTCGCCGACGTCGACCGCCGCGCGCCGGCGCCGAAGAAGAAGCGCGTCACCCAGGGCGAGCTGCCGTTCGGCGACGACCGCTACCAGTTGCCGCCGTTGCGCTTCCTGCACGAGCCGAAGCACGACGAGGTGCGCATCGACGAGGAGGCGCTGCGGCGCAGCTCGCAGATTCTCGAGGCCAAGCTGGCCGACTTCGGCATCACCAGCAAGGTCGTCGAGGTGCGCCCCGGCCCGGTGATCACCACCTTCGACATCGAGCCGGCGCCGGGCGTGAAGGTGAACCGCATCACCAGTCTCGGCGACGATCTCGCCATGGCGCTGCGCGCACCGGGCGTGCGCATTCTCGCGCCGGTGCCGGGCAAGGCGGTGGTGGGCATCGAGGTCGCCAACCCGAAGCGCGAAGAAGTGGCGCTGCGCGAGCTGATCGAGGCGGAGGACTTCCAGCAGTCGCCGTCGTCGATGGCGCTGGCGCTCGGCAAGGACACCGCCGGACACCCGGTCGCCGGCGACCTCGCCAAGATGCCGCATCTGATGGTCGCCGGCGCCACCGGCAGCGGCAAGTCGGTGGCGGTCAACGCGATGATCATGAGCATCCTCTACAAGGCGCCGCCGCGCGAGGTGCGCTTCGTCATGATCGACCTCAAGATGCTGGAGCTGTCGGTCTACGAGGACATCCCGCACCTGCTGGTCCCGGTGGTCACCGATCCGAAGCAGGCGGTGGCGGTGCTCAACAACATCGTCGAGCTGATGGAGGAGCGCTACCGCCTGATGAAGCACCGCGGCGTGCGCAACATCGACGGCTACAACAAGCTGATCGACGAGGAGCGCGCGCGCGACCAGTCGAGCGGCGTCATCGAGCTCGCCGAGGCGGTCGAGGTGGACGAGGAGGACGACGACGAGGTCGTCACGCCCGCCGCGCTGCCCGAACGGCTGCCCAAGGTGGTGGTGATCATCGATGAGCTCGCCGACCTGATGATGACCATGGGGCGCAAGGTCGAGGAGCCGATCACCCGCCTGGCGCAGAAGGCGCGCGCCGCCGGCGTGCACCTGATCGTCGCCACGCAGCGTCCGTCCGTCGACGTCATCACCGGCCTGATCAAGGCGAACTTCCCGTCGCGCATCTCGTTCCAGGTGACGGCGCGCGTCGACTCGCGCACCATCCTCGACCACATCGGCGCCGAACGGCTGCTCGGTCGCGGCGACATGCTCTACCTCTCCTCCGGCAGCGCCCGCCTGCAGCGCCTGCACGGGCCGCTGGTCACCGAGGAGGAGATCCACAAGGTGGTCGCCTGCATCAAGAAGCAGGGCAAGCCGCAGTACGCCTTCAGCCTGCTGGAGGCGCCCGAGGGCGAAGAGGACGGCGCCATCGAGGACGAGCTCAGCGACGAGCTCTACGATCAGGCGGTGCAGCTGGTCACCACCAGCCGGCAGGCGTCGATCTCGTGGGTGCAGCGCAAGCTGCGCGTCGGCTACAACCGCGCCGCGCGCATGATCGAGCGCATGGAGCGCGAGGGCGTCGTCTCGGCGAGCGACAACGGTCGGCCGCGCGAAGTGCTGGCGCAGGCGATCGATCCCGAATGATCGCCGCCGCCGGACTGTTGCTGCTGCTCGCCACCGCGTCGGCCGCCGAACCGACCGCGCAGGCGGTCGCCGACCAGGTGCAGGCGCGCTACGACGCGACGCACGACTTCACCGCCGCGGTGCGCCAGGAGATGACCCTGGCCAGCGCCGGCAAGACCTCGTCGGCAAGCGGCACGGTCGCCTTCAAGAAGCCCGGCAAGATGCGCTGGGATCTGAAGGACGGCACGGCGCAGGTGATCGTCGCCGACGGGCGCACGCTGTGGTTCTACGAGCCCGACGAGCAGCAGGTGCTGAAAGCGCCATTCCAGGCCGCGTTCCGTTCGTCGACGCCGATCTCGTTTCTCACCGGCGTCGGCCGGCTGCGCGACGACTTCACCGTCGCCGGCCTGAGCCGTGACGGCGAGGTGCTGCGCCTGGAGTTGACGCCGCGCCGCGCCGAGGGCGATCTCGGCGGCCTGCGCCTCAGCGTCGACCCGAGCACCTACGACATCGTCGGTGCCGAGGTGACCGATCCGCTCGGCAACCGCACGCGGCTCTACTTCACCGACCTGAAGCGCAACGTCGGCCTGGCCGACGAGCGATTCCAGTTCGAGGTCCCGGCCGGGGTCGACGTCGTCGAAGCGCCGCTCGGCAACTAGCCTCAAACTGACAAGAGAAATTCACCACAGAGGCACAGAGTGCACAGAGTGAACGGAAACAACCGATCCTGCGAACTCACGCGGGCGGTGCCCCTCTGTGCTGCTGGCTTTGAAGTCGTGGCTCGTGTGGCTAGCTGCGGCATTCCGTTCTGGGGTCTGTGCCTCTGTGGTGAAGGTCGTTCTGTCTCTTCGGGCTAGCTAGAGGAGGCTCGCGCATGCCGTCATTCGACGTCGTCTCGCAGGTGGATCTGCAGGAGATCGACAACGCCGTGAACCAGGCGCGCAAGGAAATCACCCAGCGCTACGACTTCAAAGGCTCCGACACCGAGATCGAGCACGAGAAGACCGAGATCCGCGTCACCTCGTCGGACGACTACAAGGTGAAGGCGGTGGTCGAGGTGCTGCAGGCCAAGGCGGCCAAGCGGCAGATCGCCATGAAGGCCTTCGTCTACGGCAACATCGAGCCGGCGTACGGCGGCCGCGCCAAGCAGACCATCACCATCCAGCAGGGCATCGCCACCGAGAAGGCGCGGCTGATCGTCAAGGCGATCAAGGACTCCAAGCTCAAGGTCCAGGCCCAGATCCAGGCCGACCAGGTGCGCGTCACCGGCAAGAACCGCGACGACCTGCAGCGCGCCATCGCGCTGCTCAAGCAGCAGGACTTCGACCTGCCGCTGCAGTTCATCAACTTCCGCGACTGA
>JANRJF010000165.1:0-17773 GCA_033764095.1 Deltaproteobacteria bacterium
GGGCCGCGCTACTTCTCTCGTGCGCGAGCTGGAGACGGCGCTCGACGCCGGCAAGGACGCCTGGCCGCTCGCCGTCATCCGCCCGCTGTGGGACGCGCTGCTCGCAGGCGCCGCGGCGCGCGGCGCGACGCAGGCGCATGAGGCGCGCTGGCTCAACCTGTGCGGGTTCCTGCTGCGCCCCGGTTTCGGCCACGAGCTCGACGAATGGCGCGTGCAGCAGCTGTGGAAGCTCTACTCGCAGGGGCTGCGCTTCCCGCGCGCCGTGCAGTGCCGGGTCGAGTGGTGGGGGCTCTGGAAGCGCATCGCCGGCGGCCTGAGCCGCGCGCAGCAGCAGGAGCTCTTCACCCAGACGGCGCCGTGGCTGCTGCCGCGCCTCAAGGCGCGTATCAAGGACAAGCGCTCGCTGGTCGGCCCGCAGGAGGTGCGCGAGTACTGGCAGCTGCTCGCCAGCTGCGAGCGGCTCGCACCGGAAGCCAAGGCCGAGCTCGGCGCGACGCTGCTGCCGCTGGTGGTGAAGGGCAAGGCCACCGACGCCGAGATCTGGTCGCTCGGCCGCCTCGGCGCGCGCACCCTGTTCCACGGCCCGCTCAACTGCGTCGTCGCACGCCCCACCGTCGAAGCGTGGGTGAGCGCGCTGCTCGACGCCGAGTGGTCGCGCCCGGCGAGCGTCAGCTTCGCGTTGGTGCAGCTGGCGCGCTGCACCGGCGACCGCGAGCGCGATCTCGACGAGGGCTTGCGCCAGCGCCTCGCGGCGCGCCTGCGCCAGACCGCTCACGGTGAGCGCCCCGCCCGTCTGGTCACCGAGGTCATCCCGCTCGAAGGCCAGGAGAAGGCGCGCATCCTCGACGAGTCGCTGCCGGTCGGACTGCAGATCCGCGCTACTGCGAACAACGCTCGCAACCCGGCGGCGCGCTTGCTATCCGCCGCGATGGGGGGTCGTTGCAGTCCATGTTGCCGTCGTTGATCACGCGCAGCCGCGTGCCGAAGGATCTCGGCGCGGTGACGTCGATCAACCGCGCGGCGGAGGTCGACGCACGCGCGGTCGACGTCGACCCAGCCGGCGTCGAGCGCATCTGGGCCGGTGTCGAGCGGCTCTATCGCAGCGGCATCCACCCGGCCATGCAGCTCTGCCTGCGCCGCCACGGCGAGGTACTGATCGACCGCGCCATCGGCTACGCCAGCGGCGGCGGACCGGGCGACGCGCCCGACGAGCGCCAGGTGCTGGTGCGGCCGGGCACGCCGTTCGATATCTTCTCCGCCTCCAAGGCGGTGACGGCGATGCTCATCCACGGGCTGGTCGAGCGCCACCTGATCCACCTCAACGACCCGGTGTGCGAGTACATCCCGGAGTTCGGCGCGCAGGGGAAGGACGCCGTCACCATCACCCACGTGCTCACCCACCGCGCCGGCATCCCCAATCTGCCGACCGAGGCGATGCGGCTGGAGACGCTGCAGAACGAAGAGGAGATCCTGCAGCTGCTGTGCAGCGCGCAGCCGATCTGGCGCCCGGGACGGCGGCTCGCCTACCACGCCATCACCGGCGGCTTCATCCTCGGGGAGATCGTGCGGCGCGTCACCGGCAAGCCGATCCGCACGCTGCTGAAGGAGACCATCCTCGACCCGCTCGGCTTCCGCTGGATGAGCTACGGCGTGGCGCCGCGCGACGTCGGCAAGGTGGCGCGCAACTACTTCACCGGCCCGCCGCTGATGCCGCCGCTGTCGACCATGCTGGAGCGCGCCCTCGGCCTGCCGATGGACCGGGTGATCGAGGTCACCAACGACCCGCGCTACCTCACCGCCGTGGTGCCGGCCGGCAACGTCGTCGCCACCGCCAGCGAGCTGAGCCGCTTCTACCAGCTGCTGCTCAACGGCGGCACGCTCGACGGCGTGCAGGTGTTCGAGCCGCGCACCATCCGCCGCGCCGTGCAGGAGCACTCGTACCTGGAGTTCGACCTGACCCTGGTGCTGCCGCTGCGCTACGGCATGGGCTTCATGCTCGGCGGCTCGACCTTCAGCCTCTACGGCCCGGACACCGCCAACGCCTTCGGCCACCTCGGCTTCACCAACATCCTCGCTTGGGCCGACCCCGACCGGCAGATCGCCGGCACGCTCATGACCAGCGGCAAGCCGCTCGTCTATCCGGAGCTCTACTACCTGCACGACCTGATGTGGACGATCGGCACCGAGTGCGGCAAGACACCGCCGCGCGCGCAGGCGGCCAAGCGGCCGGCGCCGCATCGCCTGCCGGTGGCGCGCCGCACGCCGCGCGCACGCACGAAGGGAACGCGCCGATGAGATCCAGAAGAGGCTCCCTCCGCGTGGCGATGTGCATCGCTGTGCTGCTTGGCGCGTTGGCCGCCACGCAGGCCCACGCCGCGACCGATGCCTGGGGCGGCGACACGTCGATCACATCGACCGCCAGCGGCCGTTTCCGGCTGGAGCAGATCAACGGCGTGTGGTGGCTGATCACGCCGGACGGGCACGGCTTCTTCTCCGCCGGCGTCGCCGGCGTGCGGCCGGAGGGCGACTACGCGCCGGCGCTCGGCACCTATCCCTACTGGGACGCCGTCACCGCCAAGTACGGCGCCGATGCCGCCTGGGCGGCGGCGACCTTCACCCGGCTGCAGGACCTGCACGTCAACACGCTCGGCGCCTGGAGCCGCACCAACCTCTTTCCCGACCAGATCGCCTACACCACCATACTGCAGTTCTCGCTCCGCGCCCCGGCGGTGCCCGGCGCGCCGGTCGGGCTGACCAACCTGCTGATCCGCGACTACTTCGATCCCGCCTATGTGACGGGCGCTACCAGCGAGGCCGGACTGGCCGGGACGTGCGCCGCCGATCCGTGGTGCATCGGCGTCTTCACCGACAACGAGATCGGCCTGCTGCCCGGCGTCGCGCAGACGATCAACTACCTCGACGCCTACCTGCTGCTCGCCGCCGGCGCACCCGGCAAGCTGGCGCTGCAGGCGTTCGTCGAGAGCCGCTACGCCGACGTCGCCGCCTTCAACACCGCCTGGGGCACGGCGCTGGCGAGCTTCACCGACATCCAGGCGCTCGCCGCGCTGCCGGCGGACGCCGTCGCCTTCCCGGCGCGCGCCGTCGATCGCCGCCGCTTCGACGGCGCGGTCGCCGGCCAGTACAGCCGCGTCGCGCACGACGCGCTGCGCGCCGTCGCGCCCGACGTGCTGATCCTCGGCTCGCGGCTGCTCGCCTTCTCGACCAGCCGCGAGGTGGTGCAGGCGCTGGCGCCGAACGTCGACGCGCTCAGCGTCAACTACTACGAGCTGGCGCCGGCCTCCCTGCCGATCATCCAGACGGTCGGCGCGCAGTACGGCTACATCCCGTTCACCAACCTGTTCGACGACCTCGACGAGATGTATCGGCTGACCGGCAAGCCGCTGCTGATCGGCGAGTTCACCTATCGCGCCATGGACTCCGGCCTGCCCAACACGCTGCCGCTGTTCTTCAGCGTGCACGCCACGCAGGCCGAGCGCGCCGACGCCTACGGCAATTACATGCGGCGCGTACTGGCGCGGCCGTTCCTGGTCGGGGCGCACTGGTTCAAGTACACCGACGAGCCAGCCAGCGGCCGGCCGGACGGCGAGAACAGCAACGAAGGGGTGGTCGACATCAACGACGACCTGTGGGTGACGCTCACCGACCGCATGCGCACCGTCAACCAGGACGCGGTGGCGCGCCGCCTGCTGATCCCCGGCGCGCGCGGCGCGCGCACCGACTGCGGCCTGGAGTGGACCGCCACGGCGCCACCCGCGCCGCCGCGCGGCACGCGCGGCCCGCTGGCGCGCTTCAGCTGCACCGACGGCGATCCGCGCTGCGACGTCGATGCGGTCGCCGGGCAGTGCACCATCGACCTCGCCGCCTGCGCGGCGATCGCCGACGCGCGCCTGCCGCTTTGCACCCCGCAGATGCCGACCGCGGCCACCGTCAAGGTCGGCGGCAGCGCCGACGCGGCGGCGCTGCAGACGGCGTTGAGCGCCGCCCTGGCACAGCTCAGCACGCCGGCGGCTCCCGTCGCCGGCACCTGCAGCAACGCGGTCCGCGTCGTCATCCCGCTCGACGGCCGGCCGCGCCGCCATCGCAAGCTGCGCGCCGCGGCGACGCTGCCGGCGGGCGTCGACCGCGACGCCGTGCGCCTCACCTGCGAGGCCGCGCCATGAGCCCGCGCCCCCGCAAGTTCTGGGGCTGGGGCTACGAGGGCGAGGGGCCGAACGAGGAACAGCAGGGCCGCATCGCGCAGCTGCTGGCGGCGCGCTACGGCATCCCGGTGCCGACGCCGCGCGCGGCGCCGCGCATCGAGGAGATCGCGCTGCGCGCGCCGCGCGTCGCGCCGCCCGCCGGGCTGGCGCCGCTGTGCAACGCGACGCCGCTGGCGCGCGCCGGCCACGCCTACGGCAAGTCGTTTCGCGACATCGTGCGGGCGTATGCGCGCGACTTCGGCAATCCGCCCGACCTGGTCGCCGAGCCGCGCGAGGAAGCCGACGTGGTGCGGCTGCTCGACTGGTGCTCCGACGCCGGCGTCGTCGCCGTTCCCTACGGCGGCGGCTCGAGCGTCGTCGGCGGCGTCGAAGGGCCGCGTGGCGAGCAGCCGTGGCTGTCGCTCGATCTCGGCCACCTCGATCGCGTCCTGGAGATCGACCGCGCCTCGCGCGCCGCGCGCATCCAGGGCGGCGTGCTCGGCCCGGCGCTGGAGGATCAGCTGCGTCCGCACGGCCTGACGCTGCGCCACTACCCGCAGTCGTTCGAGATGTCGACGCTCGGCGGCTGGATCGCCACCCGCTCGGGCGGCCACTTCGCCACCCTGTACACCCACATCGACGACTTCGTCGAAGCGCTGCGCGTGGTCACGCCGCACGGCGTCATCGAATCGCGCCGCCTGCCGGGCTCCGGCGCCGGACCCAGCCCGGACCGCCTGTTCATCGGCTCGGAGGGGATCCTGGGCGTCATCACCGAGGCGTGGATGCGTCTGCAGGATCGCCCGACACAGCGCGCCAGCGCCTCGGTGACCTATGCGGATCTGGTCGCCGGCGCGCGCGCCGTGCGCGCCATCGCGCAGGCCGGGCTCTACCCGGCCAACTGCCGGCTGCTCGACGCCAACGAGGCGATGCTGAACGGCGCCGGCGCGGGGGACGCCGCGGTGCTGCTGATCGCGTTCGAGTCGGCCGACCACGATCCAGCCGCCTGGATGCAACGCGCGCTCGAGTTGGCGCGCGCGCACGGCGGCGCGGTGCCCGACGGCGCCGGCGCGACCCAGCGCGACGGTTCCGGGGCGCGCGAGGGCGCCGGCGGCGCCTGGCGCTCCGCCTTCCTCGGCGCGCCATACCTGCGCGACGCCCTGGTCGGCATGGGCATGATCAGCGAGACGTTCGAGACGGCGATCACCTGGGACCGTTTCGAGACCTTCCACGCCGCCGTGATGCAGGCGACCGAAGAGGCGGTGCGGCGCGTCTGCGGCAGCGGCACGGTCACCTGCCGCTTCACGCACGCCTACCCCGACGGGCCGGCGCCGTATTACAGCGTCATCGCGCCGAGCCGGCCCGGCGCGCAGCTGACGCAGTGGGCCGAGATCAAGCAGGCCGCGTCGGACGCGCTGATCGCCGCCGGCGGGACGATCACGCACCACCACGCGGTCGGGCGCGATCATCGCCCCTGGTACGACCGCCAGCGCCCGGAGGGGTTCGCCACCGCGCTGCGCGCCGCCAAGCGCGCACTCGACCCGGCCGGCATCCTCAACCCCGGCGTGCTGATCGATCCGTAGCGCGGCGCGGCGCCCGGACGCCGGGCTGGCGCCCCCGCCCACCCGTTGGCGCGCCGATTCGGGCCGCACGAGGATTGCCGATTGACTCCGCGGCGCCCGTCACCCAAAGGTCGCTGCGGGGGAGAGGCATGACACAGGCTCGCTGTTCGTCGTTCACCGTCGCACTCGCCATCGCGCTGCTCGCCGCCGCGCTGCCCGCCGGCGCGGCCGAGCATGCGGTGTCGGGTCGCAAGCTGCTGCTGAAGAGCCCGGCGAAGCTCATCCTGCTGGCGAAGGACGGTGGCATCGTCCTCGGCGGCTCCGACCCGGTCGGTGGCGCCGACAGCTCGATCACCTTCAACGACGGCACCAACGTCGCGTCGCTCAGCCTGCCGGCGAGCAACTGGAGCGCGAACAGCACCGGCAGCCAGTTCAAATACAAGAACTCGGCGGCGCCGGGCGGACCATCGGTGGTCAAGACGGCGAAGATCAAGTCCGGACTCCTCAAGGTTGTAGCCAACGGACTGCCGATCCCGGTGCCTAACGGTCCGGCAACCATCAGCGTCATCCTCAGGCTCGACGGCACGACGAACGTCTACTGCATGACCTTCACCGGCAGCGGCGACGGCAGCAGCTTCCAGGTCAAGAACGCCGCGGCTTTCAGCTGCCCGGCCGCGCCGACGCCCACCGCGACCATCACCCCGACCGCCAGCGCCACGCCGACCATCACCGCGACACCGACGCCGCGCCTGGTCGACATGACGCCGCCCGGCGCGGCGCCGCTGCGCTATCGCGACCTGGTGTTCGCCGCCGCGACGAAGACCAGCAACGTCACCTACGGCAGCGCGGTCAACGGGTCGGCGCAGACCGTGACCCTGCAACTCGACGTCTACGAGCCCACCGGCGACAGCATCACTGCGCGTCCGGCGATCGTGTGGGTGCACGGCGGCTCATTCTGCTGCGGCGACAAGTCCTCGCCGGAGATCGTCGACGAAGCCACCACCTTCGCGCGCAAGGGCTACTTCAACGTCTCGATCAACTATCGCCTGGAGCCGGGCGGCTGCACCGGCAGCGTGCCGGTGACGACGTGCCTGCTGGCGGTGCAGGAGGCGCGCGACGACGCCAAGACCGCGGTTCGCTTCCTGCGGACGAACGCTGCGCTGTACGGTATCGACCCGACGCGCATCGCGATCGCCGGCTCGTCGGCCGGCGCGATCACCGCGGTCAACGTGGGCATCACCTCGACCGAGGATCCCACCGCCGCGGTCGCCGGCGCGGTGTCGCTGTCCGGCGGGGAGCTGTTCAGCGGCGGCACCTATCAGGTGACCGACGCGCCCAACCTGCTGTTCCACGGCACCGCCGATACGATCGTCCCGTACCAGTGGGCGGTGAACACCTTCAACTCGTCCAACGCGGTCGGCCTCGACTCCTTCCTCACCTCGTGGACCGGCGCCGGCCATGTGCCCTACGTACAGCACCGCACCGAGATCATCGATCAGACCACCAACTTCCTCTACTGGGAGATGGACCTGGCCAACGCAGCCCAGTGATCGCGCGGGCGCGGGACTGCAGCCCCGCGCCCGCACACGCGTGCAGCACCGCGCGCGCGACGCGTCGGATTGCGCGTAGGCGCTACGCCATCGGAAGCGGGAAATTTCTGGCGTACGCATAGCCGATCCGATAGTGCTGACAGCAATGGGCGCGATTCGATCCGCGGCGGCCGTCCTCATCCTGCTGGGCGGGCTGGCGAAGGCAGCGGTCGCCGCTCCCGAGCCGCAGCGGCTGATCGGGCCCGGCGATCCGATCGCCGACTTCGGACGCATCGGCGGCTGGGGCTTCACGGCACACGGCCTCGACGATGCCGGCCGGCTGCTGATCCAGCGCGACGACACTTCGACGCCGCCGCTGTGGGCCGACGAGCACGGGCTGGTGTCCGCGGTCGATGCCCCGACGGTCTTTCCATTGCGGCTGGAAGAGCACATCGATGTCCACCCGAACGGCACGTTCGTATTCACCGGTCGGCCGACGGGCGATGGGCCGAACGCCGTCTACGCCGTGATTGATCGCGAACTGCGGCGCATCGCCACGGTCGGCGACCGCGATCCCGCCGGCGCGACCCTGTGCGTCGTGAACGCGCCACGCATCAATGCCGCCGGCGCCGTCGTGTTCGGCGCCGCGATCGCGTCGCCTGGAATATCGTGCGAGCCGCCGAACGAAGACGTTCGAGCCGCTTGGAGCCTCAACAGCGCCACCTATCTCGCCACCGCCGGCGGTTTGCAGCGCATGCCGCGTACCGGCGGCGTGCTGGCCCTGACCGAGGACAGCCGCGTCGTCTTCGACAACGGCGACGTGGTCGGCGCCGACGGAGCCACCACCGCAGCACCGGATCTGCGCGGTCCGAGCGGCGAGCCGATCGCAGTCGAGCGCATCTACACGGCCAATCGGCGCGGCACCCTGCTCTTCTGGGGGCGCGACGGAGGCAGGGCCCGCCTCTATCGCGGCGATGCGAACGGCGTGGCCCCACTCCTCACCGCCGGCGATCCGGCGCCGTGGGGCGGCACCTACACGATGTCACACGTCCAGTATCCGACCGCGCTGTCGATCGACGACGCCGGCGACGTGCTGGTGGTGTTCAACGAGCTGCGGGCCGTCCTCTATCCGGCCGGCGGCGCGGCGCGCCGTATCGACGGCTATGCGCTCGGTGGTGCCTGGCTGAACGATCGCGGCCAGTTGGCGCTGCTCAATCTCGCAGCGATGCCCGGCAGGCTGGAGGGCGTGCGCTGGCAGGGCGATCGCGCCACGCGGCTGGTCGCCAGCGGCGATCAGCTGCCGGACGGCAGCTACCTGCTCAACCAGGGCCTCACGGCGCGCTGCGTCGGGCCGGACGGCAGCGTCGCGGTGGTCGGCGACGCGGTGCCCAGCGCGCATGGCCTGCTGTGCATCGACGCCGGCGGCACCCATCCGGTGGTGCGGCGCGGCGACGGCACGCCGGCCGGCCGCCGCTTCTACACGTTCGAGAGCTGCGCCATCCCACGTCCGGGCGAGATCCTCTTTGTCGGCGACCGGCTGCTGCCCTACGACGAGCCGGGGAGCGTGTACGCCAATTACAGCGTCGAGCCGGCGATCTATCGCGCCACGGCCACGGCACTGGAGCGCGTCATCGGCCCGGGCGATCGCACCGACGATGGCTCTACGGTGGCGGGAATGCAGCGGCTCAGCACGTTCATGGGTTCCTTTTTCAGCAACGGGCGGGGCGACGTACTGGCGGTCGTTGCTCTCAACGATCCGCGCAGCGGTGAGATCGGGCTCGTCCTGCGCGAAGCCGGCGGGGTGCTGCGCCGATTGCCGCTCCCGCTTGGCCGCGTCGGCGGCTGGGGATACATCGGCTTCCCGCCGGATTTCCCGCTCGACCACGAGTATCTCGCCGGCCTGCGCGACGCGCCGCTGCCGACCCGCACGCCGGCTCCCGCGGCAGCGAACGGCCAAGCACCGCGGGCGCGCATGGGAAGTCAACCGGCCAGCACCGGCTACGCCATCCACGACGCCGTGCTGCTGGACAGCGGCGAGGCGCTGCTGCTGGTCGATCAAACCAGCGACCCGTGGTCCGCCACCGGCCTGCTGGTCGTCGATGCGAATGGCATCATCGCCACGCTGCACCCCGACGATCCGGTGTTCGCCGGGTCGGTCCAGTCGTTCGACGCGGTGCGCGCGGCGGGCGATTGGATCGTCCTCCAAACGCGTGGCCGGGCCGGCAACGCGCTTTACGGCTGGCACCGCGACGACGTGCAGCCGATCCGCCTCTTCGGCAGCAACGACGGTACGCCGAACGCGCCGGCACGGCTCTTCAGCCTGCGCGGCGTCACCGCCGACGGTCGCGTGTACTTCGATGACTACATCGGCAACCGCGCCGCCTACCGCGCCTGGCAGGACGGCGTCTTCCAGACCGTCGCCGACTTCCCGCTCAACCAGAACTGGCTCACCGACGTGGCGCCGACCGGCACCTTGCTGCTGCAGGACAGCAGCAGCTCGATTCTGCTGCTCGGTGACCGCCCCAGCGGCGCGTCGTGCCCAGTCCCGCCGACGCTGGTGTTGCCGACGCTGACCGTGACCCCGACGCCGACGATCACACCGACCGTCACCGCGACGCGCACCGCGACGCCGACGCGCACGGGTTCGCCGACGCGCAGCGCCACACCGGCTCCGCAGTGCGACGTCGATGCGGCCGCCTGCCTGCGGGTCGGGACGGTGAGTGGCGTTGCGGGACAGCGCGCGACGGTCGAGGTGCGGCTCGACGCTCCGGGCGTCGATGTCGCCGCAACGCAGAACGATCTACGACTGCCGGACGGCATGCAATGGGGCGACTGCGCGGTGGATGCAGCGATCAACCGGCCCGACTCGGCCTTCCGCGTCATCGACGGCGACCGGGTCCGCGCCCTGGTGCTGGCGTTCGAGGACCTGACGCCGATCGCCGACGGCGCGACGCTCTACCGATGCACGATCGCGATCGATGCGCAGGTAGCCGCCGGTCGCTACGCGCTCGCGTGTAGCCGTCCGGGCGCATCGACGCCGAACGGCAGCGAGGTCGCGACCGCGTGCAGCGACGCCGAGATAGACGTCGCCGCCGCTCCACCACCTGCCACGGCGACAGCATCGGCGACCGCCACCGTCGCTTCGGGCGACAACGCGCTCGGCGATGGCGGCGGTGGCGGCATGGGCTGTGCGGTCACGCCGGGTGCCAGCGCGGATAGCGCCTGGTGGCTCGGCCTCGCCGCCCTGCTCGCCTGGCGGCGCCGCGCCTCACGGCGCTGAGTGCGCGGCGAAGAAGAACTTGCCACTCGACTGCGCGACGATCTCGTCGCCGCTGCGGATCTCGGCCTCGACCACCAGATAGCGCGGGTGCGTGTCGTCGACGACGCGGGCCGACAGCGCCAGCGGTGACTCGACCGGACAGGGTCGCCGGTAGCGGATCTGCAGCTCGCCGGTGACCACGCGGCGGTCGCGCGTGAACACTGCCGCGGCGCAGGAGACCTCGTCGAGCAGGGTCGCGACGATGCCGCCGTGCACGATACCGGGCGCCCCGTGGAAGCGATCGGCGACGACGTGATCGGCGATCACCGCGTCGCCGCGGCGGCGAAAGCGCACCTGCAGCCCATCGGCGTTGTCCGCCGAGCAGCCGAAGCAGCCGCCGTCCTCCTCGAATGCAACCGGTTCGTCGCGCGGGGTGTCGGACATGGCGACATCGCCTAGCGCAGACGACGCGGCGAACAAAGGCCCCAAACCGCGCTCGGGGCGGCCGCGTTGCCGCGGCCGCCCCGAGTGATGCACGCGTGACCCGATCGCCTACAGATCGCGCCGCAGGCGCAGCAGGCCCATCAGCGCCACCAGGCTGAGCGCGATCATGGCCATGATCGTGGCGCGCGGCGACAGCGCCGGCGCCGGCGCTGGCAGGCGGGCGCAGACGACGTTGCCCACCAGCATGTTGCAGGTGTCGTAGGCGTAGATGCACTGATTCGGCTCGAGCGGCGGCGCGATCGAGATGTCGAACGTGCCGTTGCTCGGTCCGGAGCCGAGGACGCTGTCCGGTGCCGAGCACGGCGGCGTGCTCGGCGTCACTCCGCCGCCGCCGATCAGACAGATCTGGATCGTCGCGCACGGGTTGGACGTGCCGGTGACCTCGTCGTCGCCCGGCTCGACCTCGCCGGTGATGAGCGGCGGAGCCAGGGTCGGCGTCGGCGTATCGGTGCGGGTCGGCGTCGAGGTCGCGGTGTTGGTCACCGTCGCCGTGCTGGTCACGGTCGGGGTGCTGGTCGCCGTCCGCGTGTCGGTCGCCGTGCTGGTGGCGGTCCCGGTGTTGGTGGCCGTGGCGGTGTTGGTCACCGTCGCGGTGCTGGTCGCGGTCGGCGTCTCGGTGGCCGTCGCCGTGCTCGTCGCCGTGCTGGTCTCGGTGGCGGTCGCCGTCGCGGTCGGCGTCTCGGTGGTGGTCGCCGTCTCGGTCGCGGTGCCGGTCTCGGTTTCGGTGGCCGTCGCGCTCGGCGTCTCCGTCTCGGTCGGCGTCTCGGTCATCGTGCCGGTCTCGGTGGCGGTCGGCGTCTCGCTCGCGGTCGCCGTTTCCGTCGCCGTCGCGGTCTCGGTCGGTGTTTCGGTTTCCGTCGCGGTCTCGGTAACCGTCGCCGTCTCGGTCGCCGTGGCGGTATCGGTTGCGGTTGGCGTCGGCGTGACCGTCGGCGGGAAGACGCCGGCGCACTCACCACCCTGGCCGCAGACGTTCTGGTCCAAGCCGAAGGTGTAGCCGGAGCAATTCAAGGTCACCAGGCAGGCGTTGGAGCAGTCGTTGACCTCCTGCGGGGCGGTGCAGAAGCCGGTGCTGCTCGGACAGTCGAGGCAGAGACAGCAGCCGGTGAGCGGGGTCGGAGTCGCGGTAGGCTGAGCGGCGGCCGGGTCGATGGCGCCGAGGATGGCGACAGCGAAGACCACGACGACGCCGAGGCGGGCAATCTGGGACGCGAGGCGCGTATTCATCGTCATCTCCTCGCTCGCCTACTTGGTCGGGAAACCCGAGCAGCCCTGCTGGCAGGTCTGGTCGAGGCCAAACACGAAGGAGCCCGCATTCTCGCTTCTGCACTTGCTCAGGCAGGCCTGCCCGGTGGTGTTGTCGACGCAGCTCTTGATGCTGGTCTTCTCACCGCCGCGCGTGCCGCGGCAGATGCAGCAGCCGATGGCGCTCTGTGCCGACTGGATGGTGGGCTGGACCGCCGAGGCGGCCAGCGGCGCCAAAAGCATGGCGCCGAAGGTTGCCATCAGCGAGAGGTGGACGGCCAACTTTCGCGGCCGCGTTGCGTTGAATACCCGGCTCGTCACCGCTCGTACCTCCCTCTGCTGCGGGGCCCATCCCCCGGTTCCCGCCCGCCCTGAGGGCGCGCTAGAACACCGAACCCAACCGATATTGCTGCGCCGCTTTTACCCCATAAGAGGTTTGGGTCAAGGCGAAAGTACGGACTCATGCCATAGGGCACGGCATCTGTCGGGCCATTATCGGGCTCAGGCCGCAGATCTAGGCCAGTGGCGCCTGGTTGAATCAGCACTCAGTGAGCCGCTAGAAGCGCCCCTCCATATGGATACACGCACCCGGCGCGCCGTAGCGCTCGGTCTGGTGGTCAGCGCCGGGTTCCTCTACCTGGCCTTCCGCAACGTTCCGCTGGCGGCGCTGGTGGCGGCCCTGCGGCACATCAGCCTCAGCTGGCTGGCGTTGGCCGTGCTGGTGAGCTTCTGCATCATGCTGTTGCGTGCGGTGCGCTGGCAGCTCGAGTTGCGCCCGCTGGTCGCGGTGCCGCTCGGCCGACTGTGGGTGGTGACCGCGGTCGCCTACCTGGCGATCAACGTCCTGCCGGCGCGGCTCGGCGAGGTGGTGCGCCCATGGCTGTTGTCGCGCCGCGAGCCGGTGTCATTCGCCAACGTGGTCGGCAACCTGGTGGTCGAGAAGACCATGGACGCGGTGGTGACGCTCTTCTACATCCTGGTCGGCCTGGCGACGATCGACTCGCTGCCCGACTGGGTCCGCACCGGCGCCAAGTTCCCGGCCATCGCCGCCGTGCTGCTGGTCGGTCTCGTGCTGCTGCTCTACTGGCGCGGCGAGGCGTTCGTCGACCGCTGGGTGCTGCACCTGCTGCCCGAGCGCTTCGCGGCCGGCATCCGCAAAGTGACCGGCGCGATCGTCGCCGGCATGCGTGTGCTGCCCAACCCGCGCCTGTTGCTCGCCGTGTTCGTGGTTTCGCTGGTGATGTGGTTCCTGCCGATCCTGTCGAGCTACCTGATGATCCGCGCCTTCGACTTTCCGCTGCCGTTCAGCGCCGCGGTGGTGGTGTTCATCTTCATCGGCTTCGGCACCGCATTGCCCGGCGTGCCGGGAATGATCGGCCCGTACCAGTACGCCTGCATCCTGGCGCTCGGGCTGTTCAAGGGCCCGGACGGCGCGCCGCTGGTCGACGAGGCGAGCGCGCTGGCCTACGGCCTTGTGCTCAACGCGGTGCAGTTCCTCACCATCGTCGCGCAGGGCCTGATCGCCATGCCGATCGCCGGGGTGCGCTTCAGCGACCTGCGCCGCGCCGGGAGTTCATAGGAGCGCGCCGCGGCGCGCCCGGGTTGGCGAACAGTCGCGCGCTGGCTTGCGCGGGCGAGGCAGGCCTCGCCCCTACGGTGCCTGCGGAGCCGCGGCCTCGGCGGGCGCCGTGTCCGCCGGCGGCTGCGCGTCGCTCTCGGTCGGCTCGGGCGCCTCGCTGGTGATGGCGGCCTGGATCTGCGGCCACAGCTGCTCGACGCCGATGCCGGCGAGCTCGCTGGCGGTGAGCCACCGCGCGCCGGCCTGCCAGAAGAGCATGACGTCGAGAAAGTTGGTCGCCAGCGCCTCCTGCGTCTGATCGTAGGCGCCCTGCCACACCACCTCGCCGCTGGCCACCTCGACCAGGATGAGGTTGAACGCGACCGACGCGCCCTGGCTGGCGCCGAGCGCCGTGCCGACGCGCGGCGCGAAGCGCGTCACGGTGCCGCTCAGCACCACGTCGGCACCGAGCGCCCTGCCGAGCGCGACGGCGCGCTCGCTGGTGCCGCGCACCAGACGCAGCTCCGGCGTCGCCAGCGCGTCGACGACGCTCAGGTCCGGCGCGAAGCGGAACTCGGTCTGCTCGGCGAGGACCTTGTAGATCTGCGCGGTGACGATCGCGCCACCGTCCTCCTGCGGGGTCGCACCCGGGCGCACCTCGGGTCCCTCGCCGAGCGGCAGCACCGCGAGCAGTTCGGTGAACACCGGCGGCCGCGGCGACTGCGCCGTCCCGCAGGCGGTGAGCAGCAACGCCAGGCCGACGGCAGCGCGGCCGGCGGCGCGCGCCCTCACCCGACGACCCTGACGCCGAGATCGCGCAACTGCTTCTGATCGACCGGGCTGGGCGCCTCGGTCATCAGGCAGACGGCGCGTTGCGTCTTGGGGAAGGCGATGACGTCGCGCAGCGAGGTCGCGTCGGTGAGCAGCATCGCCAGCCGATCGAGGCCGAGCGCGATGCCGCCGTGCGGCGGGGCGCCGTAGGCGAGCGCGTCGAGCAGGAAGCCGAAACGCCCGCGCGCCTCCTCCGGCGTCATGCCGAGCAGGCGGAAGACGCGCTCCTGCAGGTCGGTGCGATGGATACGGATACTGCCGCCGCCGAGCTCAATTCCGTTCCAGATGACGTCGTAGGCCTTGGCGCGGACGCTGTACGGATCCGACTCCAGGCGCTCGAGATCCTCGTCCATCGGGGCGGTGAACGGATGGTTCACCGACACCGCGCGCTTCTCCTCGGCCGAGTAGTCGAAGAGCGGGAACTCGGTCACCCAGAGCAGCGCGTTGGCATTGGCCGGAATGAGGTCGAGCTGGGCGGCGAGCTTGAGACGCAGATGCGAGAGCGAGTCGTTCACCACCTTCGGCTGGTCGGCGAGGAACATGATGATGCCGCCGACGCTCGCGCCGGTCGCCTGCTCGATCGCCGTGCGCTGCTCGGGGCTGAGGAACTTGGCGATCGGCGACTGCCAGCCGTCCGGATTGAGGCGCGCCCAGGCGACGCCCTTGGCGCCGTAGGTGGCCACCGCCTCGGGCAGCGAGTCGAGATCCTTGCGGGTGAGCTTGCCCTCGTCGGGCACGAACAGCGCTTTGACCAGGCCACCCTTCTCCGCCGCCTCGCGGAAGACGCGCAGCTCGGCGGTGCGGACGATGTCGGTGATCTCGGCCAGCTCCATGCCGAAGCGCATGTCCGGCTTGTCGCTGCCGAAGCGGCGCATCGCCTCGGCGTAGGTGATGCGCGGCAGCGGATCGGGCACCTCGATGCCCTTCAGGCCGAGCACGCGGCGCAGCATCCCTTCGATCAGGGCGTAGATGTCACGCGGCTGGATGAAGGTCGCCTCGATGTCGATCTGGGTGAACTCCGGCTGCCGGTCGGCGCGCAGGTCCTCGTCGCGGAAACACTTGGCGATCTGGTAGTAGCGGTCGAGCCCGGCGACCATGAGGATCTGCTTGAACAGCTGCGGCGACTGCGGCAGCGCGTAGAAGCTGCCGCGGTTGACGCGGCTCGGCACCAGGTAGTCGCGCGCGCCCTCCGGCGTCGAGCGCGTCAGGATCGGCGTCTCGACGTCGATGAAGCCCTGTTCGTCCAGGTAATTGCGGATGGTCGAGGCGATGCGGTGGCGGAAGATCAGGTTGTGCTGCGCCGACGGGCGGCGCAGGTCGAGGTAGCGGTACTTGAGCCGCGTCGCTTCGGCGACGCTGGTGTCGTCCTCGATCGGGAACGGCGGCGTCTCCGCCTCGTTGAGGATGCGCAGCTCGTTGGCGAACACCTCGACCTCGCCGGTCGGCAGGTTGGGGTTCACCGTCTCCGGCGTGCGCGCCTTGACGACGCCGCGCACGGCGATGACGAACTCGCTGCGCAGCCCGCCGGCGCGCTCGTGCGCCACCTGCGCGCGCTCGGGATTGAAGACGATCTGGACGATACCGCTGCGGTCGCGCAGGTCGACGAACACGACGCCGCCGTGGTCGCGGCGCGAGTGCACCCAGCCCATCAGCGTCACTGCGCGGCCGACGTCGGCGGCGCGCGGTTCGCCGCAGCGCTCGGAGCGCTGCCAATCGCCCAGCAGATCGAGACTCATGCGTGCCTTTCCATCGCCGGGCTGGCGGCGACCTCTGCCGCGGCGAGCGCGGCGCGCAACCCCGGCGCGTCCGTGTCGAGCGGCGCGATGCGCGGCAGGTCGCGACGCGCGGTCATGTCGCGCACGCTCACCCGTCCGGCCGCCAACTCGTCCTCGCCGAGCAGGATGACGTAGCGCGCACCGAGCTTGCCGGCGTGGCGCATCTGGCTCTTCAGGCTGCGCTCGCCGGGCTCCACCTCGACGCGCGCGCCGGCGCGCCGCAGGCGGTGCGCCAGCAGCACCGCCGCCGCCTCGGCGGCGATCCCGAGCGGCGCGATGACGAACTCCGGTGCCGTCGCCGCGGCCGCCGCGTCGGCCCCCAGCACGATCGCCAGGCGCTCGACGCCGAGGGCGAAGCCGACCCCGGCGACGTCGGGTCCGCCCAGCCCCTTCACCAGTCCGTCGTAGCGGCCGCCGCCGCCGAGCGCGTTCTGCGAGCCGAGCCCGCCGGCGGTGACCTCGAAGGCGGTGCGGCAGTAGTAGTCGAGACCGCGCACCATGTAGGGCGCCAGGCGGGGGTGCAGGTCGGCCGCCGCGAGCAGCGCGCGGACGCGCGCGAAGTGGGTGCGGCAGGGCTCGCACAGATGGTCGATCATCTTCGGCGCGGTGTCGCGCAGCGCCGCGCAGCCCGGCTGCTTGCAGTCGAGCAGGCGCAGCGGATTGGTCTCCAGCCGGCGCTGGCAGTCGCCGCACAGCTCGGCGGCATGCGCGCGCCCCCAGGCGACCAGCGCGTCGCGATAGGCCGGCCGGCAGGCGCGGCAGCCGAGCGAATTGATCTGCACCTCGGCGCCGGTGACGCCGAAGTCGGCCAGCAGGTCGTACAGCAGGCGCAGCACTTCGGCGTCGGCGGCCGGGTCGTCGCGCCCGATCAGCTCGGCGCCGATCTGCGAGAACTGGCGCAGGCGGCCTTTCTGCGGCCGCTCGCGGCGGAACATCGGGCCGAAATAGAAGAGCTTGGCGACCGGCTCGACGGCGTGCATGGCGTGCTCGACGTAGGCGCGCACCGCCGAGGCGGTGCCCTCCGGGCGCAGGGTCAGCGGCGTGCCGTCGCGGTCGTCGAAGGCGTACATCTCCTTCTCGACGATGTCGGTGGTCTCGCCGACCGAGCGCCGGAAGAGCTCGGCACGCTCGACGATGGGCAACCGGATCTCGTGGTAGTTGTACTGGCCGAAGACCGCTCGCGCCGTCGCTTCGAGTTCCGCCCAACGCCCCGACTCGCCCGGCAGGACGTCATGAAACCCTTTAACTGACGCGACTTTCATGCATGCCCAAGCGCTTGAATGAACAACATCGAGCGGCTATCAGCAGGGAGTA
>JANRJF010000166.1:0-11585 GCA_033764095.1 Deltaproteobacteria bacterium
GCGTCGGCCTTCGACTTCGGCGCCGAGTAGTAGGCGATCGCCTGGTAGTCGATCGGCGCGTACTGGACGTTCTGCCAGTGCGGCTCGGTCATCGTCTGCCAGTGGCGGAACGCCTTCAGCCGCCACTCGAGCATGAACGGCGGCTCGTCCTTCTTGCTGGAGATGAGGCGGATGATGTCCTCGTCGAGGCCGGTGCGGATGGTGTCGGCCTCGATGTCGGTGACGAAGCCGGCGTCGTACTCGCGGCTGAGAATGTCTTCGATCTTCGGCGCGGCGGTGGACATCGCGACTCCTAACGCACAGCGGGAGCGGGGCGGGGCGCCCCCATCCCGGCCTTCCCGCGCGGCGCGGGGGAAGCAGACAGCGGTGCGCGGCTCGGGCGCAGCGTCGGCAGCACCAGCGCGCGCGGCCGCGCCGCCAGGTCGGCGAGGGTGATGCTCTCCAACGCCTGGCGCACGGCGAGGTTGATCAGGTTCCAGTGGCCGCGCACCGGGCACAGCGTCTCGTGCTCGCAGTCGCTGGCGGTGGTGGCGGCGCAGGCGGTGAGGGCGATGGGCCCCTCCAGCGCGGCGACGATCGCGGCGACGGTGATCTGCTGCGGCGCGCGCGCCAGACCGTAGCCGCCCTTGGCGCCGCGGTGCGAGGCGAGCAGCCCCTCCTTGGTGAGCAGGCGCAGCAGCTTGCTCACCGTCGGCAGCGGCAGATGCGCCTCCGCCGCCGCCTCGCTGGCGTTGTGCATGTGGTCGGCGTGCGCCGCCATGTGG
Source organism: Deltaproteobacteria bacterium (assembly GCA_033764095.1). Classification (GTDB taxonomy): domain Bacteria; phylum Desulfobacterota; class Binatia; order HRBIN30; family CADEER01; genus JBDTMT01. The sequence goes on from JANRJF010000166.1 coordinate 765, forward strand.
GTGAGCAGCACGATGCCGTAGTCGGTGAGTCGGCTGATGCGGATCATCGGCGGGACGCCAGTACGTGGTTGTCGGTCATCGGCTGGGATTAATCCAGACTGATTCGGTCGTGATTCGTCACCTAGCCAAGCGTCGGCAGCAGGGCAACAGGGGGCGCGGGTACCGATCGAGGCCGACCGCTCAGCTGCGCAGCCGCTCTTTGCGGCGCAGGAACGGGGCCTCGATCAGGCGGTAGGTCGCCGTCGAGAGGACCAGGCAGACCGCGGCCAGGCCGGCGGCGACGGCGGCGGTGCGCCCGCTCCACCCCCACGGAATCGTCAGTCCGACAGCGCGCAGGGCGCGCTGTCCGTACTGCAGCACCGGCAGGTGGAGGAGGTAGATGGAGTAGGAGAGGACGCCGGCGCGGGTCAGCAGCGCGTTGTGCAGCAGCGGCTTGAGGCGCAGCGGCGCGAGCAGCAGCCAGAGCACCAGCGCGCTCCACAGCGGTCCCTCGGCGGCGCGCAGCGCGTGGGCCGGCGGCGCGTTCAGCCGGCCGACTCCGACGAAGGTCTCCCAGCGCATCCACAGGGCCAGGCCCAGCAGCAGGGCGAACAGCAGCAGGTCGGCGCCGCCGCCGCGCAGCCAGGCCATTGCAGCGAGCCGCCGGCGCAGCGACGACCCGTGGCGCAGGTAGAACGCGGCGGCGACGATGCCGCAGAGGAACAACGGGGCGCGCCCGAAGAGCGAGAGGCCGAGCAGCACGTTGTGGGGAGGATGGCGGAAGCCGATCAACCAACGCTCGTACAGCAGGAAGGCGGCGGCGTAGACCGCCAGGCCGGCCAGCGCGATCGCGCGCGACCGGCGACTGCGCAGTGCCAGCGGCAGCAGCGGCAGCGCGAGGTAGAACTGGATCTCCGTCGCCAGGCTCCACCAGACATTGCTCCACGGCGGCATGCGCGCGACGGCGGGATCGAGGCCGTTCAGGAAGAACAGATACGGAACGCCGCGGACTAGGTCGCCGAGGGTGGTCGCGGTGGCGGCCGTGGCGGCGGCGACGACGACGAAGTACAGGGGCAGAATGCGCAGCGCGCGGCGCTGCGCATAGCGGCGGATGGCGACCGGGGTTCCGCCGTCGGCGGCCGCGAGGAACGGCATCGCCAGCAGGAAGGCGCTCAACACGAAGAACAGGCTGACGCCGGTGTCGCCTGCGCGGATGAAGGCGTAGGGCAGCGAAACCCAATCGCCCTCGTGCCGCTGCAGCGGGCCCTGCACCGCCGCGTCGTAGTGGAAGGTCAGCACCAGCAGCGCGGCGATCCCGCGCAGCGATTCCAGCTCGGGTACGTAGGGCAGGGACACGGCGACGCCGATCGGGCGCCGTTCCGCATCGCCGGCGGCGGTTCGGATGGCACCCGTCATCGGCACCGCGGGCGACTGCGCCGCGCGGCCCGGACCAGGTTGTGCGGCATGCTCCCCACCACGTGTCGCGCCCGCGGCAGCTATTGCGATCTCTCGGTGGCGACTGCAAGTCGCCGCCACCAACGCCGCGGACCGAGCGGCGCCGCCGGGTGGCGATGGACCGGCGCTGAACGGCCGGGTTGAATCGGCCGTCGCAGCATACCGGCTGCCCGTGAGGCCCGAGGGCCCCACGGGCACGCGGGGCCGCAGCCCCGCGCCACGCATTGGGGGCCGGCAGGGCCGGCCCCGTGAACGCTCAGTGACAGTCGGGATCGAGCAGCTGCGCCAGCACGATCACCAGGTCGATGGGGTCGACGATGTTGTTACCGTTGATGTCGGCGGCCGGGTTCCAGCGCGGGCGGCCCGGCGTGCTGAGCATGGCGCGCGTGACCGCCAGCGCGTCGGCGGCGGTGACGCGGCCGTCGCCGGTGACGTCGCCGATGCAGGGACCCGGTGGCGGCGGGGGCGGCGTCGGCGTCGCGGTCGCCGTGAAGGTCGGCGTCGCGGTGCGGGTGCGCGTCGCGGTGCGGGTCGCGGTGCCGGTTCTGGTCGGCTTGGCGGTGGTCGGCGCGACCACGCCGGTCGGGGTGACCGCGATGAACGTCTCGGTCGCGGTGGGCGCAACGGCAGTGTCGGTGGCGGTCGGCAGCGGCGTGCTGGTGTCGACCGCGGTGGCAGTCGCGGTGCTGGTGTCGACCGCGGTGGCGGTCGGGGTTTCGGTGATGGTCGGCGTCGGGCTGGCGGTGTCGGTCGGCGTCGCGGTGAACGTCGGCGTGTCGGTGGCGGTCGGCGTGTCGGTCTCGGTCGGCGTCCAGGTCTCGGTATCGGTCGCCGTCGCGGTGGCGGTCGGCGTGTCGGTCGGCAGCGGCGTCGGCGTGAAGGTGAAGGTCGGTGTTTCGGTGGGCGCCACGCCGGCGACGATCTTGTAGACCTCACCGCCCTGGTCGGCGATGTAGAGCTCGCCGCGCGCGTCCTCGCCGAAGGAGCTGATCTGGTTGATCGCCAGACCGCCGCTCGGGGCCAGGTCGGCGGTGTGGTCCTGCAGCGCGGTGGCGATGCCGCCGGCGAGCGCGAAGCTGCGCACGAAGGCGCTGCAGTAGTCGCCGTAGAAATAGGTGCCGTGCAGGTCGGGCAGGGCGCAACCGCGATAGACGAAGCCGCCGGTCACCGCGCAGCCCTGGCCGTGGTCGTACTCCAGCACCGGGAAGGTGAAGCCGGTAGGCGGCACCGGACAATCGGCGAACAGCGGCAGCGGCTCGTAGCAGGCGTTGGCCTCGAAGACGTCCCAGCCGAAGTTGGCGCCGCCGGCGGCGGGCGCGGGGACGACGTCGATCTCCTCGAACTGATTCTGGCCGACGTCGCCCATGTACAGCTCGCCGCTCAGCCGGTCGAAGCTGAAACGCCAGGGATTGCGCGTGCCCTTGGCCCAGATCAGGCCGAACAGCGGGCCGGCGCCGGGGTTCGGGTTGTCGGGCGGCACGGCGTAGAAGGGCGGCACCTCGACGTCGACGTCCAGGCGCAGCAGCTTGCCGAGCAGGCTGAAGTCGTTCTGCGCCTGGTCGAACGGATCGTCGTTGCCGCCGCCATCGCCCATGCCGACGTACAATCGGCCATCGGCGCCGAAGGCGAGCTGGCCACCGTTGTGGTTGGGGAAGGGCTGATTGACGATGAGCAGGATGCGCTCGCTGCTCGGATCGACGACGTCCGGGTTCACCGCACTGGCGGTGTAGCGCGCCACGACGGTGTTGCCGCGCCCGTCGGTGTAGTTCACGAACAGGCGGCGGTTCGCCTCGTAGAGCGGATGGAAGGCGACGCTCAGCAGGCCCTGTTCGGCGCCGCTGCTGACGCGGCCGGCGAGGCTGAGGAACGGCGTCGGCAGCAGCGCGCCGTTCTTGACGATGCGGATCGCGCCGGTCTTCTCGACGATGAACAGGCGGTTGGGGTCGAGCGGCGGCGCGGCGATGTGCACCGGCTGGCTGAGCCCGCTGGCGACCAGCACTGCATCGAGGGTGGTGCCGCTGCTCGAGGCGACGCCGGCGCACAGCGCGCCGACGTCCTCCAGCTGACAGCTCGCCGAGCAGCCGTCGCCGCTGGCGGCATTGCCGTCGTCACATTCCTCCGGTGCCAGCGCGACGCCGTCGCCGCACTGCGCGGCGGCCACCTGTGGTCCGGCTGCCACCAGGACGCCGAGCGCGAACGCCAGCCGTGCCTGCCGCAACGATGCCCCCGTGTCGAGCGAACGCCCAGTCGCCATCGTGGTCTCCTCCCACGCCCGGCGCCGACCGCCACCCGGCGCGGCTCGCTGCGCCACCTGGCGTGCGCGGCCTCACACCGGGCGACGCCCCATCGGCGCCGTCCGTCTGCAATGTGCGATGCTGCCGCGGACGCCAATGCAAGAGCCGTTCTCGCCGAAGAACGGCAACGCGCTGGCTGCATTCTGACGCTCGGCGTCAAAGTCGCGACACGATGAGCGTGACGCGCGCGTCGCTCGCATTGCGATTGGTGCAGCGCGTGGTGTGCGGGGAATACAGGCTGTCAGGCGGTTAGGCTGTTCGCTGTCAGGGAACAGATCTGACTCCTCCCCTGACAGCGAACAGCCTAGCCGCCTGACAGCTTGTACAGGTCATCGGCCGGCGGCGGACAGCCGCGGGCTGGTGTCCTCGCCCAGCTCGTGCGCGAAGAGATCGCGGACCTGCTCGGTCAGCGCCTCGACCGAGAGCGAGGCGAAGCGCGCATACGGAATCGCATCGAGAACGCGAATGCGGATCGCATGCCGCCCCTGCAGCACGAAGCCGCGCTTGGGCAGCGCGGCGGCGGTGCCCTCGACGACGATCGGCAGGATCGGCACGCGCATGCGCTGCGCGAGGGTGAAGGCGCCGTGTTTGAACGGCTTCAGGCGACCGTCGGCGGAGCGCGTGCCCTCGGGGAACATCATGATCGAGCTACCCTCGCCGAGCGTCTGTTCGCACGCCGCCATCATCTGCTCGACGCTCTCCTTATCGCCGCGCCGCAGCTTGATGTAGCGGTTCAGCGACATGTTCCAGCCGATGCAGATGACGCGGAAGTTCTCGATCTTCGACACCCACTTGAAGTGCACGAAGAGGCGGAAGAGCACCAGGATGTCGAGCAGCGACTGGTGATTCGCCACCATGACGTAGGCGGTGTTCGACTTGATCTTCTCGCGCCCGACGATGGTGACGCGCCAGACCGGATTGAACCAGGTGTAGAGCGACGCCCAGAGGCAGGTGAACTGGTGCAGCACGACCAGCCGCTTGTCCCACAGCACGGTCAGCGCCCAGATCACCACCGCGACGGGGAACAACAGCAGCGAGCTGATGACGAGGAAGATCCAGAAGATGGTCGAACCGAGCCGCTTCACGAACATGGGGCTCGTTTCTAGCGTGGCGGCGTCGGGTAACGCCAGGGAGCGATTGGTCGTGCGTCGGCGGCGGCGCGCTTCCCTTCCGCCGTCGAACGACCAATAACGGCGGGCACACACCGACCAACGACGAATCCCTCAGGGAGGATGCATGAGCTTCGAGGTCCCCGAGCACATCCGGCCGCTGCGCGAGCGCGTGCGCCAGTTCATCGAGGAGAAGATCTATCCGGTCGAAGCGCAGCTCGAAGCCGGCGGCGAGGGCGCGCGCGCGGTCATGCAACGCCTGATGGGCGAGGCGAAGGCCGCCGGGCTGTGGGCGCTCGGGCATCCGAAGGAGATCGGCGGCCAGGGGCTGCCGTTCCTCGACTACGTCTACGTCAACGAGGTGGTCGGTCGTTCCGAGGCGGCGATGGTCGCGCTCGGCACGCACTCGCTGCAGGACTCGATCATGCTCAACCTGCATGCCTCGCCGGAGTGGCGCGACAAGTACCTGCGCCCACTGGTCGCCGGCGAGGTGTTCCCGAGCTTCGCGATGACCGAGCCCGACGTCGCCAGCTCCGATCCGACCCAGCTGCAGACGCGCGCCGAGCTCGACGGCGATCACTGGGTGATCAGCGGGCGCAAGTGGTTCACCACCGGCGCCAACGTCGCCGCCTACACGACGGTGATGGCGCGCACCGAGCCCGCCGAGACGCCGGTGCACGCCGCGTTCAGCATGATCGTCGTGCCGACCGACACGCCCGGCTACCGCATCGTGCGCGAGGTGCCGGTGATGGGCATCCACGGCGGCCATTGCGAGGTCGAGTACGACGCGGTGCGGGTGCCGCGCGCCAACCTGCTCGGCGAGCGCGGCGCCGGCTTCCTGATCGCGCAGCAGCGGCTCGGACCGGGGCGCATCTTCCACTGCATGCGCTGGCTCGGTCAGGCGCAGCGCGCCTTCGACCTGATGTGCGAGCGGGCCAACAGCCGCGTCGCCTTCGGCGGCCCGCTGGCCGACAAGCAGCAGGTGCAGCAGATGGTGTTCGAGACCGCCGCCGAGATCCAGGCCTGCCGGCTGCTGACCCTCGACGCCGCCCACAAGATCGATCAGGGCGATCCGGCCCGCGTCGAGATCGGCCTCATCAAGGTGGTCGGCGCGCAGATGCTGCACAACGCCATCGACCGCGCCATCCAGGTGTTCGGCGCCAAAGGTGTCAGCGCCGACACGCCGCTCGAGCGCATGTACCGCCATGCCCGCTTCGCCCGTATCTACGACGGACCGGACGAGGTGCACCGCGTCAGCGTCGCGCGCCTCATTCTGCGCGAGTACCGCAAGGGGCGCGGCTGGGACTTCGGGACGAGATAGGTTGTTAGGTCGTTACGTTGTCCGGTCGGATTCGGACGATTCCGACGGACAACGTCACAACCGACAACCTCAGTGCGGGGCGCGCGCGCGCAGCGCGACGAACGCGGTCGCGATCAGCGCCAGCACGCCGATGAGCAAGCCGGTGCCGGAGGCGGCGGGGGCGCCGGCGGGCTCGGTGATGCAGGTGCCGACGTCGCCGGGCAGGGTGCAACTCTGTGTCGGGCCGTTGCAGGGGGCGTCGCAGCACACCGCGTCGCTGCAGAAGAGGCCGGGGTCGCACTCTGCGGCATCGTCGCAGGCACCGCCCTGCGGGACTCGTGTCGGCGTCGCGCTGCCGGCCGGGCTCGGCGTCGCCGATGCGGTCGCGGTGGCCGTTGCGGTGGCGGTTGCGGTCGCACTGCTGGTGCTGGTGGCCGTCGTCGTCGCCGTCGACGTCGTGGTGGCGGTCGCACTCGCGGTGGCGGTCGCCGTCTGACTCGGCGTGGCGGTGTCGCTCGCAGTCGGGCTCGGCGTCGCGGTCTCGGTTGCCGTCGCCGTCTCGGTCGGCGTGCTGGTTTCCGTAGCGGTCGCGGTGCTGGTGGCGGTTTCGGTCGCGGTCGCGGTGTCAGTGGCGGTCGCCGTGCTGGTGGCGGTCTCGGTGGGGGTCGGGTCGCAGATGCCCGATGCGCAGGTGCTGCCGCCACCCTGGAAGCTGCCGGTGCAGTAGACCTCGGGCAGGTCTTCGCAGGTCGTCATGCCGGCCTCGCTGTGCGCTGTCGACGGGTTGCAACAGGCGCCCAGCGGCGTGCAATAGGGACCGCCGAAGCCGGGGTTGCACATGCAGAAGCCGTCCGAGCAGTAGCCGCCGGCGCCCGACTCCGGCGAGCACTCTTCGGCTTGCTGCTCCTCGTCGCAGTTACAGTGCGAGTCGTCGGTACAATCGACGGTCGCGTTGGCCGGCGCCCCGATCGCCAGGATTGCGGTCAGCAGCGCGATCGCCAACGGCGCCGTCAGGTCACGCCACGTCTGCTGGAACCGCTCGATCATGCCCACCTCCCCCACGTCCCGCGCTGCGGCGCCTTGTTGCTCACCGCGCACGAGCATGCCGGCGGCCGGCGTCCCTTCAAGAGGGAAACTGACGGCGCGGCCCACTTGTGCGAGCCGGGTGCCTGCTCGTTTGGGTGAGGCGCGTGCGCGGCGCCGCAAGGCGATCGCCGTCGCCGGTGCGACGCGGACTTCCCGCACCGGACGAGGAACGACCAGCAACGCACCGAGGTTTCTGAGGTCCGCTTGGTGTCTTGGTGCCTTGCTGGTTGGCCTGTGCCCTGTGCGTGAAGTTTCAGGTCAGGGCAGCAGAATCAGAGCCCCTGACCTGAAACTTTCCGCCAGAGAAGAAAGCCGACCACCAAGACACCAAGGGAATCCACACCCTCTCCTTGGTGCCTTGGTGTCTTGGTGGTGATCTTCTCAGCGGCGAGGACGCGCGTTTCTCGCTCGAGCGTTCCGGCGCGGCCGGTGGCGGCACTAACAGCGAGCAGCCTGACAGCCTTCTTCCTCAGACGTCGTACGCCTCCGCCGCCGCCATCGCGGCGCCGAGTTTGGCGAGGTGATGGGACGAGGAGCCGAGCGTCAGCTCGATGTTCTTCGACCACAGGAAATAGCGGTGCACGGGATAGTCGAGGTCGAGGCCCATGCCGCCGTGCAGATGCTGCGCGGCGTAGGTGGTGAAGTGACCGCCGTTGCCGGCCCAGATCTTCGCCACCGCGACGTCTTCCGCCGCCGCCTGGCCCTGGGCCAGGCGCCAGATCGCCTGCCACGCCGTCCAGCGCATGCCCTCGACCTGAATGAAAGCGTCGGCGGCGCGCTGCGCCACCGCCTGGAAGGTGGCCAGCGGCTTGCCGAACTGCTTGCGGCTGGTGAGGTAGGTGGCGGTCATGCGCAGCGCCGCGTCGGCGACGCCGGCGTTGGTGACGCACAGGCCGGCGAGGGCGGCCACTTCACCACCTACGCCGCCCAGCATCTGCACGGCGGCATGGGCCTCGACCTCGACTACCCGGTGCACCGCTATTTCACCTGGTCGAAGGCCATCGAGCTGTCGCTCGGCGGTTCCAGCCAGCACCTCGCCGCGCTCGGCGCGGCGATGGCCGCGACCGACGCCTACGACGTCTGAGCGCGCCCGGGGTGGCGGGGCGCGGCGGCAGGCGGCCGCGTCCCACCCGTCCTCTGGACCATAGTCGGCGTCGCCGGCCGGGCCACGCCCCGCCGGGCCGGCGGGTATTTAGTGAATTCCTGCTCGACAGGATGGCCTCCCGTCGTATACACGCAGGCAGGTTTTTGGGTTGTCAGAGGACGCCGCAAACGGCGCCGGGAGCAGCGCGATTATGACGAACCGCATCTGGAGCACAGTGGCCCTGCTGACGGTGATCGGCGCCTTCGCCAGCATCGAGAGCCGGCAGTCGGCCGGAGCGCTCAACTTCGGCTGCGTCAACAACTCCGAGTGCGGCTGCACGCCGGAGCAGGAAGCGCTCAACTGCTCGGCGGGCTCCGGCGCCGGCGGCTTCTGCAACCTCAACGGCAGCATGTGCGAGTGCAACCCCGGCTTCGCCGAACCCAACTGTGCGCCGATCGGCGCCTGCTGCGGGGTCCAGATCGGCGCGGAGCTGCAGGGCCCCGGCTTCCCCTGCACGGATATGCCCGAGCAAACGTGCGCCCAGCTCAACGGCACCTACGCCGGCGACGGCACCATGTGCGCGTCGGGCCCCTGCAACGAGTCGCCGGTACCGACGCAAACGCCGACGCCGACCGAGACCGCCACGGCGACGCCGACGGCGACGCCGGTGCCGCAGGGCGGAGAATGCGTCGACGCCTCCGAGTGCGCCCCCGGCCTGTTCTGCAGCGACCTGGTCTGCTGCGACACCGCCTGCGACGCGCCCGACGAAACCTGCGTCGCGGACGGCGAGGTCGGCACCTGCGTGCAGATCCCGGCGCCGGCTCCGGCCGCCTCGGGCGCCGGCCTGCTGGCGATGCTCGCCGCGCTTGCCGTCAGCGGCCTGTTCGGCCTGCGCGCGCTGCGCCGGAGCTGATGGAGGGCGGGACGCGCGATGCGGCGCCACGGAGCCGCGCCCTCCATCTGCGGCTGGCGCCGGTCAGCGCAGGCCGAAGTCCCAGCCGCCGCCCTTGCGGTACTCGCGCAGGATGAGGCGGGCGACGCTGACGCGGTGCACCTCGTCCGGCCCGTCGTAGATGCGCGCGAAGCGGGCGGCGCGGTACATGCGCTCGAGCGGCGTGTCGCCGCTGACCCCCTTGGCGCCGAACACCTGGATGGCGCGGTCGATGGCGTGGTGCAGCATCTGCGCGCCGACGACCTTGATCAGGCCGATCTCCACCCGCGCCGGATCGCCCTGGTCGATCTTGCGCGCCGCGTCGAGGGTCAGCAGGCGGCAGGCCTGGATCTCGGCGGCGGTCTCGAAGACCATCTGCTGCACCTGCTGCTTGTCGGCCAGCGGGCCGCCGAAGGCGACGCGGCTGTTGGCGCGCTCGCACATCAGGTCGAAGGCGCGCTGCGCCTGGCCGAGCCAGCGCATGCAGTGGAAGATGCGCCCCGGGCCGAGGCGCTGCTGGGCGATGAGAAAGCCGGCGCCGCGCTCGCCGAGCAGGTTCTGGCGCGGCACGCGCACGTCCTCGTAGGCCACCTCGCAGTGGCCGCCCCACATGCCCATCACCGGCACCTCGCGCACCAGCCGGTAGCCGGGCGTGTCGGTGGGCACGACGATCATGCTGAACGCCGCGTGCGGCGGCGCGTCGGGCTCGGTGCGCGCCATCACCGTCGTGTAGGCAGCGACGTCGGCGCCGGTGGTGAACCACTTCCGACCGCTGATCACCCAATGGTCGCCGTCGAGCCGCGCGCTGGTCTGCAACTGCGTCGGGTCGGAGCTGGCGACGTCCGGCTCGGTCATGGCGAAGCTCGGGAACACCTCGCCCGCCACCAGCGGCGCCAGGTAGCGCTGGCGCCACTCCGGCGAGGCGTGCAGGTTGAGCATGATCGAGTCCTGCAGCGAGTGCGTGCCGAGCGCCACCATCGCCGCCTCGGAGCGGCCGATGACCTCGTTGACGTACACGTAGTCCAGGAACGGCAGCCCCTGGCCGCCGATCTCCCGGGGATGGCCGAGCGCCCACAGGCCGGCGGCCTTCGCCTCGTCCATCAGCCGCCGCATCAGCAGCCGCGACGCCTCGCCGCGCTCGTCGAGCTGCGGTTCGACCGGGTAGATGCGCTCCTCGATGAACTGGCGGACGCGCTGGCGCAGCGGACGAACGTGCTCGGGAACGACGAAGCTCATGGCCGGGGCATAGCACGAATTCCTCGACAGGCGACGGCGCGCCGGGCAGACAGACGGCATGCGCATCCCAGGGCCGGTCGCCGTCGCAGCGCTCGTGCTCGCCGCCGCCACCGGCCGCGCGGCGCCGCTCGTCACGCTGACGACGCCGGCCGTCCTCGACACGCTGAACGACCGCGGCTGCGACGCCGGCAGCCTCGCGTTCGGCGCCCCCGCCGCCACGACGGCGGCGCTCGCCGAGACCACGGGCTGGCGCGCGATCGCGGCGACGATGGCCGCCGACCTCCACGCCCTCTCCGACGGCGACCCGCAGTACGGCATCGGCATGCGCTACGCCCACCGCGGCTTCG
>JANRJF010000167.1:0-12520 GCA_033764095.1 Deltaproteobacteria bacterium
CACGTGCCCGATCGAGGCGCCGCGTCACCTCGGTCGGCACGCCGGCGCGCGCGATCCAGTCCCAGCGCGAGCGCATGCGCGCTCCTAGCACGGCACCTCCCGGCGGACACGCCGGCGGCGGTTCACGCTCCGCGATGGACAGGCGGGGACTCAACGGACGACACTGCGGCGAGGACTGGAGAGGGCCCCCAATGCGTCGTGCATACGAGAAGGAGCTGAACGAGAACCGCCAGCTCTGGGAGGAGTGGACGCCGGTGAACGTCGCCAGCGCGTTCTACGACGCGCAGCGTTTTCGCGACGATCCGCACGACGTGCGTATCGCCGCCTGGCAGCAGGCCGAGGTCGGCGACGTCACCGGCAAGACGCTGCTCCACCTGCAATGCCACTTCGGCCTCGACACCTTGTCGTGGGCGCGACTGGGCGCCGCGCGGGTGACCGGGGTCGACTTCAGCCCGGCGGCGGTCGCCGCGGCGCGCCAGCTGGCCGCGCAGGTCGGGCTCGCCGCGCGGGCTCGCTTCGTCGAGTCGAACATCTACGACCTGCCGGGCCCGCTCGCCGGCGAGACGTTCGACGTCGTCTACACCGGGTGTGGCGCGCTCGGCTGGCTGCCCGACCTCGAACCGTGGGCGCGTTGCGTCGCCGACTTCGTCGCCCCGGGCGGCATCTTCTACGTGCACGAGGCGCACCCGGCGCTGTGGGCGATCGCCGACGAGCAGCAGACGCCGAACGACCTGCACCTCGCCTACGACTACTGGGGCGGTGGCGAGACGCTGTCGACGCCGGTGCGCGGCAGTTACGCCGACCCCAGCGCCGACATCGCCTCGACCGTTCAGCACGGCTGGAACCACTCGCTCGGCGAGATCGTCACCCGGCTGGCGCGCCACGGCCTGCGCATCGAGCTGCTCGACGAGAAGCGCGAGCTCGACTGGCCGATGCCGTTCCTGGTGCCGACCGGCGCGGGCACCCAGCACGGCTGGCCGCCCGGCCAGGTCGGCACGCTGCCGCTCATGTACTCGCTGCGCGCCCGCAAGGACGGCTGACGCGGCGCTGGCCGCCATGGCGGCGTGCCGATATAGAGCGGGCATGGCGGCGCCGAAGAAGACCGCACCGCTGGCGCGCGGGCGCGTCAAGCGCGCCGTGCGCGTCGGCGAGCTGGCGACGACGGTCGGCTCGGCCTACCTGTGGGAGGCGCTGAAGAGCCCGTTCCGCTCCGCCGACAAGCAGCAGCAGGCGCTGCTCGACACCCACATCCGCACCGCCATGCGCATCGTCGAGAGCTCGAAGGAGCTCAAGGGCGCCTTCATGAAGCTGGTGCAGATGCTGTCGATGCGCGACGACATCCTGCCCGGCGAGGCGCTCAAGGTGCTGTCGGTGGTGCAGTCGCAGGTGCCGCCGATGGAGTACGCCGAGATCCGCGCGCAGGTGAAGCGCGAGCTCGGCAAGCCGCCCGAGCAGCTCTTCGCCCGCTTCGACGAGCACGCCTTCGCCGCCGCGTCGCTCGGCCAGGTGCACCGCGCCGCGCTGCGCGACGGCACCGAGGTGGTGGTGAAGGTGCAATACCCGGGGGTCGACGAGACGGTCGACCAGGACCTGTCGAACATCAAGGCGCTGCTGCAGGTGCTGACCCGCATCGGCCGCGACGTCATGCAGCAGAACATCGACAACCGCGAGGTCTACCAGGAGCTCGAGGAGCGCCTGCACGAGGAGCTCGACTACGTCAACGAGGCGAAGAACATCGCGCTCTTCCAGCGCATGTTCGCCGACGACGACGAAGTGCTCATTCCGCAGGTGTTCCCCGAGTACTGCTCGCGCCGCGTGCTGACCATGAGCCTGATCGAGGGCTACCCGCTCGCCGACATCCTCAAGCCGGGCATCGACCAGGAGATGAAGGACTGGCTGGCGATCAAATACTTCCGCGTCACCTGGCGGCAGATCTTCGAGTTCGGCACGCTGCACACCGACCCGCATCCGGGCAACTACCTGGTCACCTTCCACCCCAAGCTGGCGCTGCTCGACTTCGGCAGCATCCGCATCTTCCCGGAGCCGATCCGCCGCGCCTACCTCGGGCTCGCCGTGGCGCTGCTCAAGCGCGACGCCCGCGCCCTGCAGCGCCACCTGGTGACGCTCGGCTTCCTCGATGCCGCCGACGACGCCGCGGCAATGGGCGAGATCCTGCGCCTGGTGTTCGAGCCGGTGCTGGTCGACCGCGTCTACGACCCGGCCGAGTACGACTCGCTGCAGCGCGGCATGGAGGTGGCGCAGATCGGCCTCAAGCACCGCCTGTTCAAAGCCCCCGGCCACCGCGTCTTCCTGCTGCGCGCGCTGATCGGCCTCGACGCCTACCTCAAGCAGCTCGGCACGGTCGCCAACTGGCACCGGGTGTTCAAGGAGTGCGTCGCCGCGGCGCAATGACGGCGCGCGGGGCCCCAGATCCTCGCACCGAGGCGCGCAGACACGCAGGGGAACCCACGGCGGGGCGCAGTCCTCGCAATCGCCCTGACTCCGCCTCTCCGCGCTTCCGTGTGAACCGCTGCCTCGTCAGGCCCGCCCGCCGAGCGTGGAATCGGCGCGACAGGCCCGGCTGGCGATCCGACGCGCCGCCGCATAAAACCACCCGATCATGCGGCGCGATATCGTCCACCCGGGGGCCGGCAACCTGACCTACGAGATCCGCGAGATCGTCGCGGTCGGCCGGCAACTGCGCGAGCTCGGGGTCGAGATGACCTGGGAGAACATCGGTGACCCGGTGCAGAAGGGCGAGGCGCCGCCCGACTGGATCCGCGAGATCGTCCAGGACCTGCTGCACGAGCCGCGCAGCTGGGCCTACTGCGACACCGAGGGGGTGCCGGAGACGCGCGAGTTCCTGGCGGCACGGGTGAACGAGCGGCGCGGCGGCGTGCAGATCGCGCCGACCGACATCCTGTTCTTCAACGGCCTCGGCGACGCGGTGTCGAAGGTCTACGGCCAGCTGCGGCGCGAGGCGCGCGTGCTCGGCCCGTCGCCGGCCTACTCGACGCACAGCTCGGCCGAGTCGGCGAGCAGCGGCTATCGCCACCTCACCTACGACCTCGATCCGCACAACGGCTGGATGCCGGACCTCGACGACATCCGCATGAAGGTGAAGTACAACGACTCGATTGCCGGCATCCTGCTGCTGACGCCGGACAACCCGACCGGCGCCGTCTATCCGCGCGCCATGCTGGAGGCGATCGCCGAGATCGCGCGCCAGCACGACTGCTTCATCATCACCGACGAGATCTACGCGCACATCGTCTACGGTGGCGACCGCCTGCACGCCAGCGAGTGGGTCGGCGACGTGCCGGCGCTCGCCATGCGCGGCATCAGCAAGGAATACCCGTGGCCGGGCTCGCGCTGCGGCTGGATCGAGATCCTCAACCGCGGGCGCGACGAGAACTTCTCCCGCTACTGCAGCAGCCTGCTCGCCGCCAAACGCCTGGAGGTGTCGAGCACCACGCTGCCGCAGATGTCGATCCCGCGCGTCATCGGCGACCGCCGCTACGGCGAGCATCTGCGCCGCCGCGAGGCGCTGTTCGCCGGCCGTGCCGAGGAGGCGATGGCGGCGTTCCAGGGGTGCGAGCACGTCATCGTCAACAAGCCGGGCGGCGCCTTCTACTTCACCGTCATGTTCCGCGACGGCGTGCTCAACGACCACCAGCGCCTGCCGATCGAGAACCCGGCGGTGCGCGCGCGCATCGAGCAGATGGTCGGCGGCGTCGCGCCGGACAAGCGCTTCGTCTACTACCTGATGGGCGCCACCGGCATCGTCGTCGTGCCGCTCACCGGTTTCCAGAGCGACCACCACGGCTTCCGCATCACCCTGCTCGAGTCCGACGACGCCAAGCGCGCCTGGATCCTGCGCACGCTGCGCCGCTCGATCGACGCGTACGTCGGCAGCTGAGGGGTGGCGTCCCCGCCCGCCAGTCGGCGCGCCCGCCGGTGCCCATGGCGCCGCTCGTCCGGCGCGCGCGGCGGTGTACTGCCGGTACGATTTGCGCTCCGCCGACCTCTTCCTCCACACGGCGATCCGCGCTAGCGGTTTCTCCCTATGGAGACCGACCGGGCTGTCGAGTATTTCGACGTGCTGATCGTCGGCGCCGGGCTCTCCGGCGTCGGCGCCGCGGTACACCTGCACGAGCGCTGTCCGAGCAAGCGCTACGTCATCCTGGAGGGGCGTCCCTCGATGGGCGGCACCTGGGATCTCTTCCGCTACCCGGGCATCCGCTCCGACAGCGACATGCACACGCTCGGCTACCGCTTCAAACCGTGGGAGGAGGCCAAGGCGATCGCCGACGGTCCGAACATCCTCCAGTACGTGAAGGACACCGCCGCCGAGTACGGCGTCGACCGGCACATCCGCTACCAGCACCTCGCCACCAGCGCCGAGTGGTCGAGCGCCGACGCCGCCTGGCTGGTCACCGCGCGCCGCCAGGACACCGGCGAGACGGTGCGCTTCCGCTGCAACGTGCTGCAGATGTGCGCCGGCTACTACAGCTACCGCGAGGGCTACACGCCGGAGTTCGCCGGGCGCGACGACTTCCAGGGCACCATCGTCCATCCGCAGCAGTGGCCGCAGGATCTCGACTACCGCGGCAAGCGCGTCGTGGTAATCGGCTCCGGCGCCACGGCGATGACGCTGGTGCCGGCGATGGCCGCCGACGCGGCGCACGTGGTGATGCTGCAGCGCTCGCCGACCTACGTCGTCTCGCGGCCCGATCGCGACATCGTCGCCAACACGCTGCGCAAGCTCCTGCCGGCGCGCTGGGCGTACGCCATCACGCGCTGGAAGAACGTCGCGCTGCAGCAGTGGCTCTACCGCCGCACGCGCACCAACCCGCAGCAGGTGAAGGACAAGCTGCTCGACATGGTGCGCCAGGAGCTCGGCCCGGACTACGACGTCGCCACCCACTTCACGCCGCGCTACAACCCGTGGGACCAGCGCATGTGCCTGGTGCCGAACAGCGACCTGTTCGCCGCCATCCGTTCCGGCAAGGCGTCGGTGGTCACCGACCAGATCGCCCGCTTCGACGCCACCGGCGTGCAGCTGCAGTCCGGCCGGCACCTCGACGCCGACATCATCGTCACCGCCACTGGGCTCAACCTGGTGGTGCTCGGCGAGATGAGCTTCAGCGTCGACGGCGCGCCGGTCGATTTCGCCCAGACGTGGACCTACAAGGGCATGATGTACTCGGACGTGCCGAACCTGATCTGCACCTTCGGCTACATCAACGCCTCGTGGACGCTGCGCGCCGACCTCACCGCCGAGTACGTCTGCCGCCTGATCAACCACATGGACGAGACCGGCACGCGCATCGCCACCCCACGCCTGCGTCCCGAGGATCGCAACATGCCGGCGCGGCCGTGGATCGACGATTTCTCCTCCGGCTACATGCAGCGCATGATGCACCGCTTCCCCAAGCAGGGCGACCACGCGCCGTGGCTCAACCCGCAGAACTTCTCGCGCGACAAGAAGATGATCCGCTACGGCGCGTTGGAGGACGGCGCGTTGATCTTCAGCCGCCCGGCTGCGCCGCTGCGCCGTCCCGCCGCGGTCGAGTCGGCGGATCAGTTGCTGCAAGCGGCGCAGTAGACGCCGCGGACGGCTGTCAGCCTCAGCTGTCAGGTGGCGGTGAAGGCTGTCAGCGTTCGGCCGTCAGCTTTCAGCTGTCTGGAGTCGGAGGCATCTGATAGGGGACGCCCTCCCCCATGCATGGCGAGTGGGCGCTCATCAGATGGTTCCGACCTCCAGCGAGCTGACAGCTGAGCGCTGACAGCCGACAGCGACAGCCGAACCCATGCCCCTCCGCCTCGCCCTGGTCGGCGGCCCGATGTACGACGGGCTCTATCGCCTGCTCGACGGGCTCGACGTCGAGGTCGTGGTGCACGCCGATCACCCGACGCTCAACCGCGCCGTCGCCGAGCGGTTGGGGCGCGGCGAGCGGCTGGATGTCATCTCGACGCACGCCAAGTACGCCCCCTCGCAGGCCGACTGGCTGCGGCCGCTCGACGATCTCGTTGCGCCGGCGACGCTGGCCGCGCTGGCGCCGGCCGCGGTCGAGCGCTGCCGCTTCGGCGGCGCGCTGCTCGCCGCGCCGCGCAACATCGACGTGCGCGTGTTGTGGGCGAATCGCCGCCTCTGCGGCGCTGCGCCGGTGCCGGCGAGTTGGGCGGCGCTGCGCCAGTCGTCGCTCAGCTTCGGCTTTCCGGGGCGCGAGTCGGGACTGTTCGGCACCTTCTTCGAGATCGTCGTCACGCACGGCGGCCACCTGTTCGACGAGCGGCAGCACCCGCGCATCGCCAGTCCGACGGCGCGCGCGGCGATCGAGCTGCTGGTCGAGCTCGCGCACCGAGTGCCGGACCTTCCCGCCTGGCACTACGACCAGGTGGACGACGCGCTCGGCAGCGGGCGCCTGGCGCTGGCGGCGGCCTGGCCGGGCGCGACCCAGGCGCTGTACGACTCCGCCGCCGGCCCCGATCTCGAACCGCATCCCTACCTCGCCGGCCCGCAGGGCCTGCGCTCGTACGCCGGCTGTCACGCCTGGGCGATCCCGCGCAGCTGCGCCGATCTCGACGGCGCGGTCGGGCTGGTCGAACGGCTGTGCAGCGCCGAGGCAAATCAGCTGGAGGCAGCGAGCGGGGCGGTCTGCGCGCACGTCGAGGTGTTCGCCGCCGTGCAGCCGCGCGACGAGCGCGAGTCGCGCCGCCTGGCGATCACCCGCCAGACCATCGCCGACGGCATGATCACCTATCCACCGCTGGCGCGCTTCCCGGCGGTCGAGGACGCCGGCTGGGGCGCCATCCACGCAGCGCTGCGCGGCGCGCTCGACAGCGATGCGGCGCTGGCGCGCATGCAGGCGGCCGCGGAAGCGGCGCTGAGATGAGAGCTGTCAGCCATCAGCGGTCAGGTTTCAGCTGTCAGCCATCAGCTTTCAGCTTTCAGCCAGATTCTGATTGATCCTGAATCCAAACAGCTGACAGCTGAGCGCTGACGGCCGACAGCTTTGCGGAGCAATCGTATGAGCATCCTCAACCTCACCAATCTCGTCGCCATCGTCAGCGGCGCCGGCTCCGGTATCGGCCTGGCGACCAGTGAGGCGCTGCTCGCCGAGGGGGCGCGCGTCGCGGCGCTCGATCTCGCGCCGCCGCCGGTGCGCGACGGGCTGCTGCCGCTGGCCTGCGACGTCACCGACCAGGGCGCGGTCGACGCGGCGGTGGCGGCGGCGGTGGCGCACTTCGGCCGCCTCGACCTGCTGATCAACAACGCCGGCATCGGCGCGCAGGGGACGGTGGAAGAGAATGCGATCGAGGAGTGGCAGCGCGTCTTCGACGTCAACGTCTTCGCCATGGTGCGGCTGAGCCGCGCCTGCCTGCCGCACCTGCGCCAATCGGCGCATGCGGCGATCGTCAACACCGCCTCGATCGTGTCGTGGACCGGTTTGGTGCGGCGCGCCTGCTACGGCGCCAGCAAGGGCGCGGTGTACGCGCTGACCCTGGCGATGGCCGCCGACCATCTCGCCGACGGGATCCGCGTCAACTGCGTCTGCCCCGGCACCATCGACACGCCGTGGGTCGGCCGCCTGCTCAACGCCGCGCCCGATCCGGCCGCGGCGCGCGCCGCGCTGGTGGCGCGCCAGCCGATCGGCCGGCTCGGCACCGCCGCAGAGGTGGCGGCGGCGATCTGCTACCTGGCGTCGCCGGCCTCCGGCTACACCACTGGCACGGCATTGCAGATCGACGGCGGCACGCACAGCGTCGTGGTGCCGCGCGCATGACCCGCATCGTCGCCGTCCGCACGCTCGACGTCCGCGCCCCGACCTCGCGCACGCTGGCCGGCTCCGACGCCGTGCACGCCGACCCCGACTACTCGGCCGCCTACGCGTTGCTGGAGAGCGACGGCGGGCCGGTGGGCCACGGCTTCACCTTCACCATCGGGCGTGGCAACGACCTGGTCTGCGCCGCCATCGCGGCCCTGGCGCCGCAGGTGGTTGGGCGCGAGCTGGAGGAGATCACCGCCGATTTCGGCGCCTTCCACCGCCGCCTGACCAACGAGAGCCAGCTGCGCTGGCTGGGGCCCGACAAGGGCGTCATCCATCTCGCCACCGCGGCGCTGGTCAACGCGGTGTGGGACCTGTGGGCCAAGCACCGCGGCCTGCCGGTGTGGGAGCTGGTCGCCGGGCTGACGCCGGAGGCGATCGTCGGGCTGATCGATTGGCGCTACCTGACCGACGCGCTGGCGCCGGACGAGGCGCTCGACCTGCTGCGCGGGCTGGCGCCGACGCGCGCCGGGCGCATCGCCGAGCTGCGCCGTGACGGCTATCCCGCCTACATCACCTCCGCCGGCTGGCTCGGCTACCCGGAGGAGAAGGTGCGCCAGCTGTGCCGCGACGCGCTCGCCGCCGGCTGGACCAGCTTCAAGACCAAGGTCGGCATCGACGTCGCCTCCGACGTGCGGCGCTGCCAGGTAATGCGCGAGGAGATCGGCTGGGAGCGCTCGCTGATGGCCGACGCCAACCAGGTGTGGGACGTGCCGCAGGCGATCGAGTGGCTGCACCACCTGGAGCCGTTCCGGCTGCGCTGGATCGAGGAGCCGACCAGCCCGGACGACGTGCTCGGCCACGCCGCCATCCGCCGCGCCGTCGCGCCGATGCGCGTCGCCACCGGCGAGCACTGCGCCAACAAGGTGCTGTTCAAGCAGCTGCTGCAGGCCGGCGCGATCGACTACTGCCAGGTCGATGCGTGCCGCCTCGGCGGGCTGAACGAGGTGCTGGCGGTGCTGCTGCTCGCCGCCAAGTTCGGCGTTCCGGTGTGCCCGCACGCCGGCGGCATCGGCCTGTGCGAGTACGTCCAGCACATCTCGGCGATCGACTACGTCTGCGTCAGCGCCTCGCTGGCCGACCGCACCACCGAGTTCGCCGACCACCTGCACGAGCATTTCCTCGACCCGGTGCGCGTCGAGCGCGGTCGCTACCTGATGCCGCAGCGGCCCGGCTACTCGGCCGAGATGCATCCGCAGTCGCTCGCCGCGCTGGTCTATCCCACCGGCAGCGAGTGGCGCCGTGCCTGATCCGCGCGCCCGCGTCCGCCTCGGGCGCAGCGAGCTCTCGGTCACCCGCCTTGGTCTCGGCGGCGCGCCGCTCGGCAACCTGTTCGCGCCGCTGGCCGAGTCCGACGCGGCGGCCACCGTCGACGCCGCCTGGGATGCCGGCCTGCGCTGGTTCGACACCGCGCCACTCTACGGCAACGGCCTCTCCGAGCGACGCCTCGGCGCGGCGCTGCGCCGGCGGCCGCGCGACGAGTACGTGCTCGCCAGCAAGGTCGGTTGGCGTCTCGACGCCGGTGCCGATCCGGACAGCATCTTCGTCGGCGCGCCGCCGCTGCACCCGGTGCACGACTATTCGCCGGCGGCGGTCGAACGCGGCGTCGAGAACAGCCTGGCGCGGCTCGGGCTGGAGCGCATCGACGTGCTGCACGTGCACGACCCGGACGACTGCGAAGCCGAGGCGCTCGCCGGCGCCTTCCCGCTGCTGCGGCGCTGGCGCGCCGCCGGGCGCATCGGCGCGGTCGGCGCCGGCATGAACCAGTCGGCCATGCTGGCGCGTTTCGTCGAGCGCGAGCTGGTCGACTGTGTCCTGCTCGCCGGCCGCTATTCGCTGCTCGACCAGAGCGCGCTCGTCGACCTGCTGCCCGCCGCGCAGCGGCGTGGCGTCGCGGTGATCGCCGCCGGCGTCTTCAACTCCGGTCTGCTCGCCAATCCGACCTCCGGCGCCACCTACGACTACGCGCCGGCCGACGCCGAGCGCGTCGCCCGCGCACAGCGCCTGCAGGCGATCTGCGCGCGTTTCGACGTCCCGCTGCGCGCCGCCGCGCTGCAGTTCCCGAGCTTTCATCCGGCCGTCGCCAGCGTGCTGGTCGGCGCCCGCACCGCCGCCGAGATCGCCGACAACGCGCGGCTGTTCGCGCTCGACATCCCCGCGGCGCTGTGGCGCGCGCTGCGCGACGAGGGCCTGTTGGCCGGCGAGGCGTTCATCCCCGGTTGATCGACGCCGCGCGACCGCGCCGCGGTCCTCCCCGCCCGCCTTGGCAGCCGGCCGACCTCGTGTCGGCCTGGCGGTGCGCCAGCACCGCCGCGGATCAATCCATGCATTCGAGTGGGCGGCGATGCGATGCCCCGCCGGGCCGGTACTCTCCTCTGGACGATACATGGGTGGGCCGGCGTCGTCGCGCCGCGTTGGCTGGATCTCTATCCCCCCTTTGAAAAAGGGGGGGTGAGGGGGGATTGTCGGACGTCACTGACTGATCGAACCGCGCCACGGCATTTCGACAGCCAGGCGGAAACATGCATCGAAGTCCTGGGCGCGGATCGTCTGGCGATCCACGCCCGGATGCTGCAGAAGCAATCCTGCATGGGCCCGGACGATTCCACCGCGGGCGCTGTGAGCGTGCGCTGCGCGGCGTGCGGACACGACAACGGCGCCGCCAGTCGCTTCTGCGAGGAGTGCGGCGCGGCGCTGGCGCGGCGCTGCGGCGCCTGCGGCGGCGAGGTGTCGCCGACCGCCAAGTTCTGCGCCGCCTGCGGCGCGGCGCTGGCGGCGCGGCCGGGCGGCGCGGCGGTGGCGCGCCAGGTGGTGACCATCGTCTTCGCCGACCTGATCGGTTCCACCTCGTTGCACGAGCGCCTCGATGCCGAATCGACGCGCCGCGTGATGGACCGCTACTACCGCGTGCTGCACGCGGCGGTGGCGGCGCACGGCGGCACGGTCGTGAAGCTGCTCGGCGACGGCGTGATGGCCGCCTTCGGCGTGCCGCGCGTCGCCGAGGACGATGCGCTGCGCGCGGTGCGCGCCGCGCTCGCCATGCAGACGGCGTTCCGCGCGCTGGCCGGCGAGCTCGGCGGCGCGCTGCACGACGTCGGCCTGCGCGTCGCGGTCAACAGCGGCGAAGTGGTGGTGAGCTCCGACCACACCGACGTGGTCGGCGATCCGGTGAACGTCGCGGCGCGCCTGCAGCAGGCGGCGGGCGACGGCGACGTGCTGCTCGGCGAATCGACGCAGCGGCTGGTCGGCGCGCTGGTGACGCTCGCGCCGCTTGGCCAGCTGACGCTGAAAGGGCGCGCCGAAGCGGTCGACGCCTACCGCGTCGTCTCCTTGGAACGGCCGGCCGGGGCGCCCGCCATCGCCTTCGTCGGCCGTGAGGCGGAGCTGCGTCGTCTGGCGGCGGTGTACGCCGCGGCGGTCGCGGCACCGGCGGCACGCCTGGCGGTGGTGCTCGGCTCGCCGGGGCTCGGCAAGTCGCGCCTGCTCGCCGAGTGCGCGCGCGGGCTGGCGCCGGCGACGGTGCTGACGGCGCGCTGCGAGGCGGCCGGCGGCGCCACCTTCGCGCCATTGGCGGCGGCGTTGCGCGCCCACCTCGCGGTGGAGGAGCAGGCGCCGGAGACGACCGTGCGCGCTGGGCTGGAGGCGACGCTGCCGGCCGGCGAGCCCGACTCGCCGCGCATCGCCACTGCCCTGATCGCGTTGCTCGCCGGCACGCCGCCGCCGGCAGAGGAGACGTTCTTCGCTGTGCGTCGCTGGCTCGCCGCGCTCGCCGCGGCGCGGCCGGTGGTGCTGGTGGTGGACGACCTGCAATGGGCCGCGCCGCTGCTGCTCGACCTGGTCGAGCACCTCGCGCAGTGGGGTGCCGGCCTGCCGCTCTTCGTGCTCGGCGCGGCGCGCCCGGAGCTGCGCGAGCTGCGCCCGGCACTGGCGGCCGCCGGCGGGCCGGTGAGCGAGCTGGTCACGCTGAGCGGCCTCGACGCCGCCGCGGCGGCGCGCCTGGCCGCCCACGTCGCCGGCGCCGACGCGTTGCCGGCGGCGGTGGCGGGACGCGTCCTGGCGAGCAGCGAGGGCAACCCGCTCTTCGTCGGCGAGCTGGTGCGCATGCTGGTGCAGGACGGCACGCTGGCGCGCGACGGCGACGCGTGGACCGCCAGCGCCGACCTCGCCGAGTTGGAGATGCCGCCGACCATCCACGCGCTGCTCGCGGCGCGCCTCGACCGCCTGCCGGTCGAGCAGCGCACGCTGCTGGAGCATGCCGCCGTGATCGGCCGCCAGTTCTCGCGCGCGGCGCTGGCGCACCTGCTGCCCGACGCCACCGACCTCGATGCGCGCCTCGACGCGCTGCGCCGCAGCGAGCTGATCGAGCTCGACGTCGAGCGCTTCGCTGGCGAGCCGGGCCTGCGCTTCCACCATCTGCTGATCCGCGACGCCGCCTACCGGCGTCTGCTGAAGGAGACCCGCGCCGCCCTGCACGCGTCGGTCGCCGACTGGCTGCAGGGGCATGTCGGCGACGCGGCCGACGCCGACGAGACGATCGGCTGGCATCTGGAGCAGGCGCACCAGCATCTGCGCGAGCTCGGTGCGCTCGACGCGACCGGGCGGGCCTTCGGCGCGCGCGCCGCGCAGCACCTCGCCGCCGCCGGCCGTCGCGCGCTGGCGCGCGACGACCTGGCGCGCGCCGCGACGCT
>JANRJF010000168.1:0-9841 GCA_033764095.1 Deltaproteobacteria bacterium
CAGGCCCTTGGCCGAGTGGATGGTGGAGAGGCAGAGCAGGCCCTCGTCCTCCTCGGTGGCGAGCACGTCGTTGACGCTGTCGTTGGGCGGCTCCAGCGCCATGTCGGCAAGCAGCGACTGCAGCGAGCGGTAGCGCGCCGCGATGGTTTGGAAATGCTCCAGGTCGCGCAGCCGCTTCGGGTGGTCGTCGGGATGGATGCGCTTGAGCAGCGGCTCGTAGTAGCGCAGCACCGTGGCGAGCAGCTCCTCGGGCCGGCGGCCGGGCTCGTGCAGCCGACGCAGCAGGCCGGCCAGCCCGCGCAGCCCGGTGGAGTAGGACTTGCCGCTCACCGCCTCCAGCGCGGCGGCGATGTCGGGGGCGTCGATGACGCGCGTCGCCAGGTCGTCGGCGGTGCGCGGCCCGACCCCTTCGAGCAGCAGCAGCAGGCGGTGCCACGACACCGCGTCGCGCGGGTTCTCGACCACGCGCAGGTGCGCGAGCACGTCCTTCACATGGGCGGTCTCGATGAACTTGAAGCCGCCGCGCTTGATGAACGGCAGGTCGGCGCGCGCCAGCTCGAGCTCCAGATCGAACGCGTGGAAGCTGGAGCGGAACAGCACCGCGATCTCCGACAGCGGGACGCCCTCCTCGCGCAGCTCGAGGATGCGCTGGGCGACGAAGCGCGACTGGAAGTTCTCGTTCTCGGCGGCGATCAGCAGCGGTTGCGGCCCCTCCGGCTGGCGGGTGAAGAGCACCTTGGTGTAGCGCTCCTGCGCCTCGTCCATCACCGCGTTGGCGACGTCGAGCACCGGCTGGGTGCTGCGGTAGTTCTCCTCCAGCGCGATGACGCGGGTGCCCGCGAACAGCGTCGGGAACTGCATGATGTTGCGGAAGTCGGCGCCGCGAAAGGCGTAGATGCTCTGCGCGTCGTCGCCCACCGCCATCACGTTGCCGTGCTCGGAGGCGAGGCCGCGCACGATCGCGGCCTGCAGCGGATTGGTGTCCTGGTACTCGTCCACCATCAGGTAGCGGTAACGACGCGACAACTGCGCGCGCACCGTGTCGTGCTCGCTGACCAGCAGATGCAGCTTGACCAGCAGGTCGTCGTAGTCGACCACCTGCCGTTCCTGCTTGTACGCCGCGTACGCGGCCTGCAGCGCCAGCAGGTCCTCGGCGTGCTCGGCGAGGTGCGCGTAGCTGTCCTCCAGCAGGGCGCTGGGCGGCAGCGACTTGTTCACCGCCATGCTGAACAGCTCGGCAATGGTCTGCTTGCGCGGGAAGCGCTTGTCCTTCTTGTCGAACCCGAGGCGGGCGCGCAGCAGGCCCAGCGCGTCCTCGCTGTCGCCGCGGTCGAGAATGGTGAACGAGCTGGCCAGGCCGAGTGGCTGGCCGTGGCGGCGCAGGGCGAGGTTGGCGAAGGAGTGGAAGGTGCCGCCGGCGACCTGCTCGCAGCGCCCGTCGAGCAGCGCCGCGGCGCGGCGCAGCATCTCGGCGGCCGACTTGCGGGTGAACGTGAGCAGCAGGATCGACTGCGGGTCGATGCCCTGTTCGACCAACCGGGCGACGCGGAACACCAGCGTGCGCGTCTTGCCACTGCCGGCGCCGGCGATCACCAGGACCGGTCCCTCGGTGGTGGTGACCGCCTCCAGCTGGGCCGGGTTCAGCAGGGCGGGGTAGTCCAGCCGATAGCGCGGCTCGCGCGGCTGGCGGCGCAGGACGTAGGTGTCGTCGCTGGGTGAGGACATGAGCTGGAATCCGGGGATGCGCGCCCTCGCGGCTCGATGGCGGACCCGACTGCGACGCGCTACGAACCCATACCAGCTGGACGCGGCGCGGAGCCAATGGGACGCGAAGAAAAGACGAAGACGGAGGCCGGCGAGCTCGATCTGCGCGGCGTGCCCTGTCCGCTCAGCTGGGCAAAGGCGAAGGTTCGGCTGGAGGCGCTGCCGCGCGGCGCGACGCTGGTGCTGCGGCTCGACGACCCGCGCGGCGTGCGCGACATTCCGCGCGCCGCCGAAGCGGAAGGCTACGCGGTGGACGGCCCGACCCCGGACGGCGCCGCCTGGCGCCTGGTCATCCAGGTCTGAGCGTCGGGATCAGCCGACGGCGGGGAACGACACCAGCAGCCCGAGCATGGCGCTCAGCGCCGCGATGATCGGCCACCAGCGGGGAAGAGTCTCGGTCACGTCGCATGGTGAGTGCAGGATTCAGGCCCGCTGAACCGGCACGTACGGCAGCAGGTCCCCGGCCCCACCCCCGGTTCTCGCGGCGTCGATCAATCGTCAGTCGCCGCCACAGCGACGAGCGATGAGCGATGAAGTGCAGCGATGAGTGACAAGCGATGAGCGACAAGCGATGAGCGATGAGTGGCGGTCTGAAGATTCCTTCTGATCGCTCGCTCGGCACTCATCGCTCATCGCTTGCGTTGATTGCTCATCGCTTCAGTCAGACAGCCCCATCATGTGAATCTTCTTCTTGTCCGGTGTCTTGGCGAGCAATTGTGAAACCGTCATGTTGAGCGACGGATGGATCAGCTGCGGCGCCAGCTCGCTCAGCGGGAGCAGTACGAAGCGCCGCTCGGGGATGCGCGGATGCGGGATCTTGAGGGTTTTCTTGTTCACCATCTCGGCGTCGAAAAAGAGCATGTCGAGATCGATGATGCGCGAGCCCCAGCGCTTTCCTTTCGTGCGCTTACGGCCCATTTCCTCCTCGATCGCTTGGAGTTTCTTGAGGAGCTCGGGGGCGGCCAGCTCGGTCTCCAGCTCGATGACGCTGTTGGCGAACCAGGTCTTGGCGTCGCCATGCGGCTCGCTCTCGTAGAGCGAGGATTCCTTCACTACGCGGGTCTTCGGCAGCTCGGCGATGCGACGCCGGGCCTCGCGACAATTCTCGCGTCGGTCTCCCAGGTTGGAACCGATTCCGATGAACACACGGTGGGGCATAACCAGCCAACCTCCCCGCACAGCCTCCGCTCGGCCTCACCGCCCCGCCGCGGGGCCGGCGAAGCCTGCCGCCTTCCGTATTTGCTGGCCCGCCGCGCTGTTCAGGCCCGGTTGCGGCGGGTCTGATTCGCGGCGCCTTCTACCGAGAAGAACTGACGTTTGCAACTCAGTGAATCTCAGCCGTCAGCTGTCAGCCGTCAGCTGTCAGCCGGAAGCCTCACACCTGAGCGGAACGCTCGCGCCTCGTCCGCGGGTTCTGGCTGACAGCTGATGGCTGACAGCTGAATGGCTGGGGCCGCAGCGAAAGCTGGGGCCCCACATCTTGGGCCGCACATATTGAGGGCGGCGAGGGCGGCTGCTAAGCGACCCGGCTGCACGCCGCAACGGGCCGGCGGTTCGGAGGAGGAGTCGATGAAGTCAGCGGAGCGGTTGAGCAAGATCCCGCCCTACCTGTTCATGGAGCTGCGCCAGAAGATCGGGCGCGCCAAGGCGGCCGGCAAGGACGTCATCAGTCTGGCAATCGGCGACCCGGTCGAGCCGACGCCGGACCCGGTCATCGACGAGCTCTGTCGCACGGCGCACGATCCGGCCAACCATCAGTACCCGACCGACGAGGAGAAGGGCATGCTCAGCTACCGCGACGCGGTGGCGCGCTGGTATGCCCGCCGCTACGGCGTGACCGTCGACCCCAACAAGGAGGTCCTCGGCCTGATCGGCTCCAAGGAGGGCTGCCACCATTTCGCCCTCGGGCGGGTGAACCCGGGCGACACGGTGCTGATGACCGATCCCGGCTACCCGGCCTACCGCGCCAGCATCCTGATCGCCGGCGGCGAGCCGGTGAACGTGCCGATCCGGCCCGAGAACGGCTATCTGCCAGCGCTGCGCGACATCCCCAGCGACACGGCGCGCAAGGCGACGGCGATGTTCCTCAACTACCCGAACAATCCCACCGGCGCGGTGGCGACGCCGGCCTTCCTCGCCGAGCTGGTCGAGTTCGCCTGCAGCCACGACATCGCGGTCTGCTACGACAACCCGTACATCGAGATCGTCTTCGACGGCGAGCAGCCGCTCAGCTTCCTCTCGGTGCCCGGCGCCAAGGAGGTCGGTGTCGAGCTCAACTCGCTCTCCAAGCCGTTCAACATGACCGGCTGGCGCATCGGCTGGGCGATCGGCAACCCGGACCTCATTGCCGCAATCTCCAAGGTGAAGGAGAACACCGACTCCGGGGTGTTCAACGCCATCCAGTACGCCGGCATCGCCGCCTTCACCCGCTGCGAGGGGACGATCCCGGGCACGCTGCAGATCTACAAGCGACGCCGCGACCTGGCGGTGGCGACGCTGCGCCAGGTCGGTATCGAGTACACCCCGGCGCGCGGCACCTTCTATCTCTGGGTGCCGACGCCGCGTGGCATGTCGAGCCTGGAGACCGCCGACTTCCTGCTGGAGAAGGCGGGTGTCGTCGTCGCTCCCGGCCGCGGCTACGGCGAGTTCGGCGAGGGCTTCTTCCGCATCTCGCTGACCGTCAGCGACGCCAAGCTCGAAGAAGCGATGGATCGGATTCGCGGCGCGCTGGAGGGCTGAGAGCGGTGAGCCGGTGCGCCAGTGTGCCGGTGCGCCAGTGTGGCAGTGGAAATCCCGTTCACCGCACCGGCGCACCGGCGCACCGGCTCACAGTCCCAGCACCTCGCGCATCGAGTAGCGCCCGACCGGCTGACCGGCGAGCCACAGGCCGGCGCGCAGGGCGCCGCGCGCCAGGCAGTCGCGGCTCTGGGCGCGGTGGCTGAGCTCGAGGCGCTCGCCCATGCCGGCGAAGACGACGGTGTGGTCGCCGATGACGTCGCCGCCGCGCAGCGCGACGATGCCGATCTCCGGGTCGGTGCGCTTGCCGACGATGCCCTCGCGCGCCAGCCGCTTCACCTGGTCGAAGTCGCGCCCGAAGCCGGCGGCGGCGGAACGGCCGAGGGCGAGCGCCGTGCCGCTCGGCGCGTCGACCTTCATGCGGTGGTGCACCTCGACGATCTCGACGTCGAAGCCGTCGCCCAGTACCTGCGCGGCGCGCTCGACGAGTTGCATCAGCACGTTGACGCCGACGCTCATGTTGGCCGCCACCACGCAGCGGGTGCGCGGCGCCAGCTGGTCGAGCTCGCGCTGCTCGTCGGCCGAGAAGCCGGTGGTGCCGATGACGATACCGGCCTGGTTCGCCACCGCGCTGCGCAGGTGCTCGATCGCCGCCGGCGCCGCGGTGAAGTCGAGCGTCACGGTGTCGGGCTGTGCCGCGGCCGCGTAGTCACTGGTCAGCACCACGCCGAGCGGCGCGCCGCCGGCCAGCACGCCGGCGTCCTGGCCGAGCGCCGGGTGACCGGGCATCTCCACGGCAGCTGCCAGGCGCGCCTGCGGCTCGGCGGCGATCAGTCCGGTGATCGCCCGTCCCATGCGGCCGGCGGCACCGCAGACGACGATCGGTGTTCGCCCCTTCGAAGAAGGGGGGGCAGGGGGGATTTTCACAGCTACCTCGTCGCACACGTAGTGTTTGAGGGGGAGACAGTACAAAAATCCCCCCCGACCCCCCGTCTTCGAAAGGGGGGGCATACCGATGGGGGAATTAGCCTTGATCTGACATTAAAACATCAACGCAGAGCCGCAGAGGCCGCGGAGAACGCGGAGGAAGGGTGCCCCCAGCACACCTTCAGAACCCAATCAGCAATGCGGATAAGAGTTGGCTCTCCTCTAGGCTGCTGACTCTGTGTTCTCTGCGTCTCCGCGTCTCTGCGTTGAACTCTTTTCGTCAGATCAAGGCTAGAGTAGGCCGGCCTCGACCAGCGCCTGGCGCAGCACGGCGCGTGGCCCCTCCGTCATCGGCAACAGCGGCATGCGCAGCTCGTCCCGGCACAGGCCGCGCATCGCCATCGCCGCCTTGATCGGGATCGGGTTGGTTTCCAGGAACAGCACGCGCATCAGCGGCAGCAGCGCATAGTGACGGCAGCGCGCGTCGTGCCAGTCGCCGCGCACCATCGCATCGACCGCCTGCGCCCACGCCTGCGGCACGAGGTTGCCGACCACCGAGATGACGCCGATGCCGCCGACCGCGATGATCGGCAGGGTGAGCACGTCGTCGCCGGCATACACCGGCAGCCGATCGCCGCAGCGCCGGATGACTTCCTGCACCTCGTCGAGCGAGCCGGTGGCTTCCTTGATGCCGACGATCTCGTCCACCTCGCACAGCCGTTCCAGCGTCAACGCCTCGATCTTCGACGCCGTCCGCCCGGGGATGTTGTAGACGATCAACGGGAAGCGCGTCGCCTCGGCGATGGCGCGGTAGTGGCGATAGATGCCGTCCTGCGTCGGCCGGTTGTAGTAGGGCGAGATCAGCAGCGCCGCGTCGGCGCCGGCGCGCTTGGCGCCCTCGGTCAGGCGGATCGCTTCGGCGGTCGAGTTGGAGCCGGTACCGGCGATCACCGGCACGCGCCGCGCGGCGCGCGCCACCACCAGCTTGATCACCTCGATGTGCTCGTCGTGGCTGAGCGTCGCCGACTCGCCGGTGCTGCCGCATGGCACCAGGCCATTGGAGCCGTTGGCGATCTGGTCGTCGACGATCTTCTCCAGCGCGGCATGGTCGATGGCACCGTCGCGAAACGGCGTGATCAGGGCGGTGAGCGTACCGGGGAAGCGCACGGACATGTCAGACCTCGATCTCGCCGCGAAAGACTTCCTCGGCGTCGCCGGTCATCAACACGTGACCGTCGGATTCGCGCCACTCGATCTCCAGCGTGCCGCCGTTCAGCACCAGCGTGGCGCGGCGCTCGGCGCGGCCGGTGAGCACCGCCGCCACCAGCGCGGCGCAGGCGCCGGTGCCGCAGGCGGCGGTCTCGCCGGAGCCGCGTTCCCAGACGCGCATGCGCAGCCGGGTCGGCGACTCGACACGGACGAATTCGGTGTTGACGCGCTGCGGGAAGAACGCGTGGTGCTCGAACGGCGGGCCGAGGCGCTCGAGGTCGAGCCCCTCGACGTCGTCGACGAAGACGACGCAGTGCGGATTGCCCATCGACACGCAGGTGACCTGGTAGCCGACGCCGGCCACCTCCAGCGTTGCGTCGACGACGCGTCCCTCGGCGGCGACCGGGATGCGCGGCCCGTCGAGGATCGGCTCGCCCATGTCCACCGCGACGCGCGCCACCCGGTCGCCACGCAGCTCCAGGCGCAGCGTTTTGACGCCGGAGTCGCTGTCGATGCGCAGCGGGTTGTTGCGCGCACGGCCGCTCTCGTAGACGTACTTGCCGACGCAGCGGATGCCGTTGCCGCACATGGCGCCGCGGCTGCCGTCGGCGTTGTACATCTCCATGCGCGCGTCGGCGGTGTCGGACGGCCGGATGAGAATCAACCCGTCCGAGCCGATGCCGGTGCGGCGCGGGCTGACGCGCTGCGCGAGTGCCGCCGGATCGGCGACGTCATGCGCGAAGGCGTCGACGTACACGTAGTCGTTGCCGATGCCGTGCATCTTCACGAACCGGAGCGTGGCCACGCGGATTCGCTAGCACGCCGGTGGGGCGCTCCGAAAGGCGGCGCTTTCGGCAAACGTGGGGGACGCATCACCACAACGACACGACGGCACAGCGGCATGCGTCGTGTCGTGGTGGCGTCGTGCCGTTGGGGCTCAGAGCGGCGTAGGCGTGGCAGTCGGTTCGGGGATCGGCGTCGCGGTCGGGATGGCGCGCTCGATCGACGCGACGTTGGAGGGCGGACTGACGAAGTCGTCGATGGTCACCGAACGCACGCGGTACTGGTAGGTGGAACCGACTTCGACCGCGCCGTCGACGTAGCGGAAGCGCTTCTGCTGGCGCAGCTTGTTGCGGTCGAGCACCGGCACCAGCACGAGGAACTCGAAGGGGCCGTCGCCGGCGGCGCGCTCGACGACGAAGCGGTCGAGATCCCACAGCGCGGCGCCGTCGGCGCTCTCGGTCGGCCGCCGCCAGGCGAGCGTGATCCCGGCGGTGGCGTTGTGCGCGCTGAGGTCGGCGATGGTCACCGGCGCCACCGCTTCGGGCGGCCGCACCGGCGTCTTGCGCCCGCAGGCGAACAGCGCCGCGACCGCGAGCAGTGCCGCGGCGGCGGCGAGGCGGCCGCGCATGTTCAGACGCCGAGCGCCATCAGGCGGCGCTCGATGTTGGCCGGCGCGGTGCCGCCGACCGCCTTGCGGCGCCCGACTGCCGCCTCGGGCGTCAGCCAGCGCCGCACGTCGGCGCGGAAGACGGGCGAGAAGCGGCGCAGCTCGGCCAGGCTCAGGTCCTCCAGCATGCGCCCCTCGGCGATCGCCGCCTGCACGATCGCGCCGACGACGCCATGCGCGTCGCGGAACGGCACGCCCTTGCTCGCCAGGTAGTCGGCCAGCTCGGTGGCGAGCGTGTAGCCGGCGGCGGCGGCGGCGCGCATGCGGTCGGCGCGGACCTTCAGTTTCGGCACCAGGACGGTGAGCAGCTCCAGCGCTGCGAGCACGGTGTCGACGCTGTCGAACACCGGCGGCTTATCCTCCTGCATGTCGCGGTTGTAGGTCAGCGGCAGACCCTTCAGCAGGGTCAGCAGGTTGAGCAGGTTGCCGTACAGCCGGCCGGTCTTGCCGCGGATCAGCTCGGCGACGTCGGGGTTCTTCTTCTGCGGCATCATCGAGCTGCCGGTGGCGAAGGCGTCGGGCAGCTCGACGAAGCCGAACTGCTGCGAGGTCCACAGCACCAGCTCGTCGGCGAAGCGGCTCAAGTGCATGCCGAGCAGCGCCAGCGCGGCGAGCAGCTCGGCGGCGAAGTCGCGGTCGCTGACCGCGTCGAGGCTGTTCTCGCTCACCGCCGCGAAGCCGAGCTGGCGGGCGACGAAGGCGCGGTCGATGCGGAAGGTGGTGCCGGCGAGCGCGCCGGAGCCGAGCGGCAGCACGTTGGTGCGCGCCGCGCAGTCGGCGAGGCGCCCGTCGTCGCGCGCCAGCATCTCGACGTAGGCGAGCAGGTGGTGGGCGAAGAGCACCGGCTGCGCCGGCTGCAGGTGGGTGAAGCCGGGCATGATGACGCGCGTGTGCCGGCGCGCCAGGCGGCCGAGGGCGCGGCGCAACTCGCCGATCTGGCGGCGCAGTGCGCTGATCGCGTCGCGGCAGTAGAGGCGCAGGTCGAGCGCCACCTGGTCATTGCGGCTGCGCGCCGTGTGCAGCTTGCCGCCGACCGCACCGACCAGCTCGATCAGGCGGCGCTCGATCGCCATGTGCACGTCCTCGTCGGACGGCTTGGCGCGGAAGGCGCCGCGCTCGAACTCGCGGCGGATCCTGCCCAACCCGGCGACGATG
Source organism: Deltaproteobacteria bacterium (assembly GCA_033764095.1). Lineage (GTDB taxonomy): Bacteria > Desulfobacterota > Binatia > HRBIN30 > CADEER01 > JBDTMT01. Next base: position 9,242 of record JANRJF010000168.1, read on the forward strand.
CGCCCGGCGTCGCGCGCCGGGATGATGCGCTGCTTCGCCAGCATGCGGCAGTGCGCGATGCTGCCGGCGATGTCGTAGGGGAAGAGGCGGCAGTCGACCGGATACGAGGTGGTGAACGCCTCGACCAGCGGATGCGTCGCCTCGGCCATGCGGCCCGACCAGGCCTTGTGGGTGCGCGTGCGTGTGGCAGCCATGCGAAGCGCGGGAGCTATCACGCAGGTGGCGGCTCCGAAAGCCGCCAGGGATTCACACGCAGTTTCCCGAGAGAGGGAGGTGTGCCGGCAGGCGTTCCATCGCGTGGTCCCACCCTCCGCCTCTCCGTGCCCCGTGTGAAAGCCGCCAACGGTCGTTGCGACAGTTCGCCGTCGCGCGACCGGGATCGCGTGCTAGGGTGCGCCGACATGTCGTGGCCGACCAGCGCCGAGCTCGAGGATCTCATCGCGCGCTTTCAGGCCCGCACCCTGCCGCATGCGGAATGGACGCATCGCGCCCACCTCGCGGTCGGCACCTGGCACGTGCTGCGCTTCGGTCCCGACGAAGCGCTGCGCCGCCTGCGCAGCGGCATCCGCGCCCTCAACGATGCCCACGGCACGCCGAACA
>JANRJF010000169.1:0-28107 GCA_033764095.1 Deltaproteobacteria bacterium
GCCCGACGCCGCCGCCGGCAATGGAACCGGCAGCGGCGCGGGGAGCGGATCCGGCAGCGGGCCGGGCACCGGCAGCGGCAGCGGCGGCGGAACCGGTTCCGGCGCCGGGCGCGACATCGGCGCCGGCGGCGGCCCCGACCTGCGCGCCTTCTGCGTCGACTGCCCGGAGCCGCGCTATCCGCGCCAGGCGGTGCTGCGCGGATGGCAGGGCAAGGTGTGGATCGAGTTGGCGCTCAATCCCGACGGCGAGGTGGCGAGCGCCGCGGTGGCGCGCTCGTCCGGCTTCCCATTGCTCGACGACGCGGCGGTGCAGGTCGCGCGGCAGAGTCGTTTCCGCATCGCCGACCGGCGCAGCGGCCTGCTCGCCTATACGTTTCGGCTGACCGCCTCGCGCTGACCCGTGGCCCGAGGGCGGCGGCGTCGCTAGCTGCAGCCGCAGCGCAAAGCGCTGGTCGCATTCTGACATCGCAGTCGCCAGCAGGCGGTCGGAGCTGGTATCCCAATCTGACGATGCAGAAGCGATCGGCGGAAGGAGCCGCGGCGGCGGGGAACGGGCCGGCCGGCGACGGCGGCCAGCAGCAGCGGCTGGAGACGCTGCTGGCGCGTGCCCCGGGCCTGCTGTGGTCCACCGACGCCGAGCTGCGTTGCGAGGTGGTGGGCGGCAGTGCGGCGACGCAGGTCGTGATCGCGGTCGGCGACGCGGTGGCCGACACGCCGCTCGCCGGCATCGAGGGTGCCGGCACGGCGGCGCACCGGCACGCCCTGGCCGGCGAGTCGGTACGCTACGAGATCCACGCCGGCGAGGCCGTCTTCAGCGGCCTGGTCGAGCCGTGGCGCGCCCCTGACGGCCGCATCGTCGGCGTGATGGGCAGCGCAGAGGACGTCACCCTGCAACGGCGCGCCGCCTCGGTCCTGGCGACCCAGCAGAGCGTCTTCGAAACCATGCTCGACCAGTCGCTGGTCGGCATCGGCATCTGCGCCGCCGACGGCCGCTTCCTGTTCGTCAACGCCACGCTGCGCCGCGTCGCCGAGGAGGATCCCACCGACCAGGCGATGCCCGCCGCGCAGCGCGTCTGGGGACGCTGGTGCGCCGACGGCGCCTTGCTGCCGGTGGACGACTGGCCGCTGGCGCGCGCGCTGCGCGGCGAGCTGATCGAGGCGCGCGAGATGTACCGCGATCGACCGGACGGCGGCCGCGACTACCTGCTGGTCAGCGGCGCTCCGGTCCGCGCCGCCGACGGCACTCTGCTCGGCGCCGTCGTCACCACCGCCGACATCACCCGCCGCAAGCAGATGGAGGAGGAGACGCGGGCGTTGAACGAGGCGTTGGAGCAGCGCGTCCGCGACCGCACGCGCGAGCTGCAACGCGCCCAGCAGACGCTGATCGACTTCCTCGACCACTCCACCGCGGTGATCTACCTGAAGGACCGCGACAGCCGGTACCTGCGCGTCAACCGCCACTACGAGCGCCTGTTCGGCGTCACCAACGACGCCGTGGTCGGCCAGCGCGCCGACGACATGTTCCCGCCCGAGGTGGCCGACGCCCTGCGCCACAACGACCAGCAGGTCCTGGCCCACGGCCGCTCGCTGCACATCGAGGAGGTCGTGCCGACCGCCGGCGAGCCGCGCACCTATCTGTCGGTCAAGTTCCCGCTGCGCGACCCGCGCGGCGACGTGTACGGCGTCTGCGGCATCTCCACCGACATCACCGAGCTCAAGCGCGCCGAAGCCGAGCTGCGCCGCTCGCAGGCGACGCTCACCGCGGTGATCGACAGCTCGCCCGACCCGATCTGGGCGGTCGACGCCAGCATCAACCTGCTCGCCTTCAACGCCGCCGCGGCGCGCTTCATCGAGGACGTCATCGGGCTCACCCCGTCGCGCGAGGCGCGCCTCAAGCCCGCGGTCCCGCCCGACATCCTCACCCGCTGGCTCGTCTTCCTGCAGCGCGTCCTGAACGGCGAGCGCTTCACCGTCGAGGAGTCGATCACCGTCCGCGGCGTGCCACGCCGCCTGCTGGTGTCGCTGACCCCGATGCTGGAGGACGGCCGCGTCACCGGCGCCGCCGCCTTCACCAAGGACATCACCGAGCTGATGCGCGCCGAGGAACAGGCGCGCCAGCACCAGGCCGAGCTGGCGCACGTGCTGCGCCTGCACACCATGGGCGAGATGGCGGCCAGCCTGGCGCACGAGGTGAACCAGCCGCTCGGCGCGATCGCCAATTTCGCCCAGGGCGTGCGCCGCCGGCTCGACGCCGGCGGTATCGAGCCCGCCGAATTGCACCGCAGCGTCGAGGCGATCGCGCGCGAGGCGCTGCGCGCCGGCGAGATCACCCGCCGCGTCCGCCACCTGCTGCGCAAGGAGGACGCACCACGCCTACCGGTGGACCTGAACGAGATCGTCGGCTGCGCGCTGCGCGTCGCCGAGCCGACCGCACGCCAGCGCCGCGTCGCCCTGCAGACCCAGGTGGCCGCGCTTCCCGCCGTGCTTGCCGACGCCATCCAGATCGAGCAGGTCCTCTGCAACCTGATCCTCAACGGCATCGAGGCGATCCCGGCCGCCGACCAGACCCGCCGCGTCGAGATCGAGACGCGCGCCACCGGCAGCGGCGTCGAGGTGGTGGTGCGCGACAGCGGCATCGGCATCGACGCGCAGCGCGCCACCGACATCTTCCAGCCGTTCCTCACCACCAAGCCCGGCGGGCTCGGCATGGGCCTCGCCATCAGCCGCTCGATCATCGAGGCGCACGGCGGCCGCCTGTGGGCGACCTCGGCTCCCGGCGGCGGCGCGGCGCTGCACTTCACCCTGCCGGCCGCGTCGGACTGACCGGCCGCAGGGCACACGCGGCCCCCGCCAAGGCGCTCGGCGCGCCAGTCGCCAGCGCTCCAAGCCGGTAGCGCGGCCCGCCGTGGCCGCCGCCGCACCGTCCAAGCGGGCACGGAGGCCCGCGCCACTCAGCGACGCCGCCGCCAGCGCGCCGGGCGAGCGCCACTCACCATCTTCCACGCCGGCCGCACTTCGCGCTTCCCTCACAATGCGAAACGTGACAACGAACGAGCGTTCGCTTTTCTTGGAGGCGCGCCATGCATGACGATTCCGCCAGCCGCACCGCCGAGTACATGGCGCTGTTCCGCGCCCTGGAGTCGTGTCGCCGGCCAGCCGCGGCCCGCCTGTTCACCGATCCCTATGCCGCGCGGCTGCTGGGCTGGCCGCTGTCGGCCGCGGCGCACCTGGCGGCATTGCCGCTACTCGGCGGCGCGGTCGTACGGCTGGTGGACCGCCGCGCCCCCGGCGCGCGCAGCTCGGCGGTGGCGCGGACGCGGCTGATCGACGACGCCGTGCAGGCGGCGCTGCGCGACGGCATCCGCCAGTTGGTGGTGCTCGGCGCTGGATTCGACTGCCGCGCCCACCGGCTGCCGCTCGGCGGCGCGCGCGTCTTCGAGATCGACCACCCGGCGACGCTCGCCGCCAAGCGCGCTCGGCTGGCGGCGCTGGGCGCCGGTGGTGCGGTCACCTATGTCGCCGCCGACTTCAATCGCTCGACCATCGCCGAGGTGCTGTCCGCGGCGGGCATCGACCGCCAGGTGCCGGCCGTCTTTCTCTGGGAAGGCGTCACCAACTACCTGAGCGCCGCCGCGGTCGATGCGACGCTACGCGCCATCGCCGCCATGGCGCCCGGCTCACGGCTGCTGTTCACCTACGTCGATCGCGCCGCGCTCGACGGCAGCGACTATGCCGACGCCGCCGACCGCCGCTCGATGGTCGCCGCCTGGGGCGAGCCGTGGACCTTCGGGCTCGAGCCGGCCGAGGTGAAGGACTATCTCGCGGCGCGCGGGCTGCGGCTGCTCGACGACCAGGGGGCCTGCGAGTACCGGGCACGCTATTGGGGTGCTGCCGGACCGCATCAGGACGGCTACGCGTTCTACCACGTCGCGCAGGCGGCGGTGGGCGACACGGACTGATACAGGGCTGCATGCCCAAGGTTTCGGAAGCGCACCGCGACGCCCGCCGCCAGCAGATCCTCGACGCCGCCGGCGCCTGCTTCGCGCGCGAGGGGTTTCACCGCACCACGATGGACGACATCGTGCGCGCCGCGCGGCTCAGCCCCGGCGCGATCTACCGTTACTTTCCCAGCAAGGCGGCGATCATCGACGCGATTGCCGCGGAGCGGCATGCCCGCGAGGCGGCGCTGATCGCCGCGGCAGCGGCGGACGCCGGCGACGACACCGCTGCGGCGTTGCACGCCATTGCCCGCGCCTTCCTCGCCCCACTCGCCGACGCGGCGGAACGCCAGCGGCGGCGCGTCGGCGTGCAGTTGTGGGCGGAAGCGCTGCGCGATCCGCGCCTGTGCGCGGTGGCACGCGCCGGCATCGCGCGGCCGCGCCGTCTGCTCGCCGCGGTCCTGCGCGACGGGCAGCGGCGCGGCTCGGTGCCGGCGGGGCTCGACGCCGACGCCGCGGCGCGCGCCATGATCGCCCTCTTCCAGGGCTTCATCCTGCAGCAGGCCTGGGAGCCGCGCGTGGCGGTCGGCCCCTACCTGGCGACGATCGAGGCGACCATCGCCGCCATTGCCCCGCCCGCCACCGCCCGGCAGAGGGAGCGGCGAGGAGCGAAGTGATGGGCGACAGCGCGAAGATTCGACTCGGCTGGATCGGCACCGGCATCATGGGGGCGCCGATGTGCGGCCACCTGCTCGAGCGTGGCCACGCGCTCAGCGTGTACACCCGCACCGCGGCGCGCGCCGACGCGCTGATCGCCCGCGGCGCGACGCGCGCCGCGACGCCGCGCGCGGTGGCGGAAGCCAGCGACGTGATCTTCACCATGGTCGGCTACCCGGCCGACGTCCGCGAGGTGGTGCTCGGCGCCGACGGCACCCTGGCCGGCGCCCGGCCGGGCAGCGTGCTGGTGGACATGTCGACCAGCGAGCCGTCGCTGGCGCGCGAGATCGACGCCGCGGCGCGCGCGGTCGGCGTGGCCAGCCTCGATGCACCGGTGTCGGGCGGCGACATCGGTGCGCGCGAGGCGCGCTTGTCGATCATGGTCGGCGGCGAGCCGCAGGTGTTCGACCGCGTCCTGCCGCTGTTCGAGTGTCTCGGAAAGACCATCGTGCTGCAGGGACCGGCCGGCGCCGGGCAGCACACCAAGATGGTCAACCAGATCGCCATCGCCTCGAACATGGTCGGCGTCTGCGAGGCGCTGCTCTACGCGCGTCGCGCCGGCCTCGATCCCGCCACCGTGCTGCGCTCGATCGGCGGCGGCGCGGCGGCGTCCTTCTCGCTGCAGACCTACGCGCCGCGTATCCTGGCCGGCGACCTGGCGCCGGGCTTCCTGGTCGAGCACTTCGTCAAGGATCTCGGTATCGCCCTCGACGAAGCGCGCCGCCTGCACCTCGCCCTCCCCGGCCTGGCGCTCGCCAACCAGCTCTACGTCGCACTGATGGCGCAGGGCCACGCCCGCCTCGGCACCCAGGCGCTGATCGTCGCGTTGGATCATCTCAACTCGTAGGGGCGCGCCTTGGCGCGCGCCCGTGGTGGTCGTCGGCGTGCCGTCGCAGGCACGGGTGCGCCAAGGCGCGCCCTACGACCGTGCCGAATCGATCCGGCCCAACCGGGTGGACCGTCGCGCGCGCAAGCGCTAACCAGCCCCGATGGCGACCATCAACGACCTCACCACGCCGGCGCTGATCGTCGACGTCGACGCGCTGGAGCACAACCTCTCGACCATGGCGGCGGCGCACCCGGGAGCGCGGCTGCGGCCGCACGTCAAGGCGCACAAGTGCACCGAGCTGGCGCGCCGGCAGGCGCGGCACGGGCACAAGACCTTCTGCTGCGCGACGGTGCGCGAGATGGTCGGCATGGCGGCGGCCGGGCTCGGCGACGACCTGCTGCTCGCCAACGAGACCCTGCAGCCGGAGCGCCTCGCCGGCCTCGATGCGCGCATCACCGTGGCGGTGGATTCGGACGCGACGGTGGATGCCGCGATCGCCGCGGGCGGGGCGGTCAAAGAGGTGCTGATCGACGTCAACGTCGGCCTGCCGCGCTGCGGCTGCGATCCGAGCGACGCCGGGCGCCTGGCCGATCGCGCCCGCGCCGGCAGGCTCGCCGTGCGCGGCGTGATGGGCTACGAGGGCCACGCGGTCGGCATGGACGACCGCGCCGTGCGTACGCAGCTCTGCGCGTCGGCCATGGAGCTGCTGCTCGCCGCGCATCGCGACACCGGCGGCGACATCATCTCCGCCGGCGGCACCGGCACCTACGACATCAACACCTGGGCGAACGAGATCCAGGCCGGCTCCTACGCCCTGATGGACACCGCCTACGGCAAGCTCGGCATGCCGTTCCGCCAGGCGCTGTGGGTGTGGTCGACGGTGATCTCGGTGGCGCCGGCCTACGCGGTCGCCGACTGCGGCCTCAAGTCGCTCGGCATGGACCACGGCAATCCGACCGTCGAGGGCGGCGCCGTGTGGTTCTGCTCCGACGAGCACACCACCTTCGGCCCCGAGCAGCCGGCGCGGGTCGGCGACCGGGTGCGCGTCGTCCCCGCGCACATCGACCCGACCATCGCCTACCACGAACGCATGCACCTGGTGTCGGGCGAGCGCGTGCTGGAGACCTGGCCGGTCGACCTGCGCGGCTGGTGAGCCGGATTCAACGCAGAGACGCGGAGACGCCGAGGGCGCAGAGTTGAGACTCCGCTATGCGCGCTCGGCGTCTCCGCGTCTCCGCGTTGAAGATTTTGTTCGTCGCCTGCGCTAGAACCCGGCGCGCATGAGGAGGGGATGATGAGCGGACTCAAGGCGCTGGCGTGGATCGGCGTGGCGCTCGTCGGGGCCTACGCGCTCGGCATGATCGCCATCTGGCGCGGCGAGACGGTCAACGCGGTGTGGTTCGTCATCGCCGCGGTGGCGGTCTACTCGATCGCCTACCGCTTCTACGGCGCATTCCTGGCGGCCAAATTGTTCGCGCTCGACCCGCACCGGCAGACACCGGCCGAGCGCATCAACGACGGGCGGGACTTCGTACCGACGAATCGCTGGGTGGTGTTCGGCCATCACTTCGCGGCCATTGCCGGACCGGGACCGCTGATCGGGCCGACGCTGGCGGCGCAGTTCGGCTACCTGCCCGGCACGCTGTGGATTCTCGCCGGCGTCGTGCTCGGCGGCGCGGTGCAGGACTTCTGCGTGCTGTGCGGCAGCCTGCGGCGCGACGCGCGCTCGCTCGGGCAGATGGCCAAGGACGAGATCGGCCCGATCGGCGGATTCGCGGCGCTGGTCGGCGTGTTCTCGATCATGATCATCCTCATCGCCGTGCTCGCGCTGGTGGTGGTCAACGCCCTGCGCGACAGCCCCTGGGGTACCTTCACCGTCGGCGCGACGATCCCCATCGCGATGCTGATGGGCGCCTACATGAAGTGGCTGCGCCCGCACGACGTGCTCGGCGCCACGGTTCTCGGCCTGGTGCTGCTGGGGCTGGCACTGGTCGGCGGGCGCTGGGTGGACCAGCACCCCGAATTGGCGCACCTCTTCACGCTCAACGCGACGCAGCTCGCCTGGTCGATCATCATCTACGGCTTTGCCGCGTCAGTGGTGCCGGTGTGGCTGCTGCTGGCGCCGCGCGACTACCTCTCGACCTTCGTCAAGCTCGGCACCATCGGCGCGCTGGCGGTCGGCATCATCGTCATGCGGCCGGAGATCGAGCTGCCGGCGGTCACCCGCTTCGTCGACGGCAGCGGACCGATCTTCGCCGGCAAGGTGTTCCCGTTCGTCTTCATCACCATCGCCTGCGGCGCCATCTCCGGCTTCCACTCGCTGATCTCCTCCGGCACGACGCCGAAGCTGCTGCGCGAGGAGACCGACGCGGTGATGATCGGCTACGGCTGCATGCTGCTCGAGTCGTTCGTCGCGGTGATGGCGATGATCGCCGCGGCGGCGCTGCAGCCCGGCGTCTACTTCGCCATCAACAGTCCGGCCGGCGTGGTCGGCGCCGATCCGGTTGCCGCCACCGCGACCATCACCGCCTGGGGCTTCCCGGTCACGCCGCAGGAGATGGAGGCGCTGGCGCAGTCGATCGGCGAGCGCACGCTGTTCGCCCGTACCGGCGGCGCGCCGAGCCTGGCGGTCGGCATGGCGCACATCTTCGCCAACGCCATGAGCGGCACGGCGATCGCGCTCTGGTACCACTTCGCGATCATGTTCGAGGCGCTGTTCATCCTCACCACGCTCGACGCCGGGACGCGGGTCGGCCGCTTCATGCTGCAGGACCTGCTCGGCAACATCTGGGCGCCGCTCGGCCGCACCTCGTGGTATCCGAGCGTCATCCTCTCCAGCACGGTGGTGGTCGCCTGCTGGGGCTACTTCCTCTACCAGGGCGTCGTCGATCCGCTCGGCGGCATCAACATCCTGTGGCCGCTGTTCGGCATCTCGAACCAGCTGCTGGCGGCGATCGCGCTGTGCGTCGCCACCACCTTCCTGCTGCGCGACGGGCGCCAGCGTTACATCTGGACCACGATGGTGCCGCTCGCCTGGCTGCTGGCGGTGACCATGACCGCCGGCTACCAGAAGATCTTCTCGCCCGACCCGACGCTCGGCTTTCTGGCGCAGGCGGACAAGCTGAGCGCCGCGCTCGAGGCCGGCACCATCGCCGCCGAGCGCATCACCGCGACCCGCACGCAGATCTTCAACCTGCGCCTCGACGCGGCGGTGACCGGGCTGTTCATGTCGCTGGTCGGGCTGATCGTCATCGAGGCGGCGCGCGCCTGGCAGCGCATCCTGCGTGGACCGGCGCCCGACGCTCCCCCCGCCACGCCGCCGGTGCTCGCGGCGAGCTAGGCTAGGCCGGCTGCCGTTGCTCGGCGTCGTCGCCGGCGTGCGACAGCGCCGGCGACGGCGCGGCGCCGCAGCGCGCCAGCGCCTCGTGCAGCGCGGTCGGGTCGATCGGCTTGGTGACGTAGTCGTCCATGCCGGCGGCCAGGCAGCGCTCGCGATCGCCCTTCATCGCGTGCGCGGTCATGGCGATGATCGGCACGTGGCCGCCGCGCTCGCGCTCGCGGGCGCGAATCGCGGCGGTTGCTTCGAAGCCGTCGAGGTTGGGCATCTGGACGTCCATCAGGATGACGTCGAAGGCAGACCCGACCGCCTGCTGCACGGCCTGCGCGCCGTCGGCGGCGACGACGATCGCATGCCCGGCGCGTTCGAGCAGGCGGCGGGCGAGCTTCTGGTTCACTGGGTTGTCCTCGGCCACCAGGATGCGCAGCGGGCGCGCCGCCTCGCGCGGCGGCGGCTCGGCGTGCGCGACGACGCGCTCGCGCGTGCCGAGCACGCGCAGGATGGCAGTCAACAGTTCCGCCTGGTTGATCGGCTTGATGAGGTAGGCGTCGATGCCGATCTCGCGGCAGCGGGCGATCTCGTCCGGCTGCCCGCTGGAGGTCAGCATGATCACCGGCGTCGCCGCGACCAGCGGCATGCGGCGGGCGCGCGCGGCGACGGTGAAGCCGTCGATCTCCGGCATCATGCCGTCGAGCACCACCAGAGCGTGCGGAGTGCCGACCGCCGCCGCGTCGCGCAGCTCGTCGAGCGCGGCGGCGCCGCCGCTGGCGAGCGTCGGCTCCATTCCCCACTCGCGCAGCATGTCCTGCAGAATGCGGCGGTTGGTGCGGTTGTCGTCGACCACCAGCACGCGCACGCCGCGCAACGCGACCGCGCCGGCCGGGGCCAGGCCCAGGTCTTTCGTGCTGCCGACGCCGAAGCGGGCGGTGAACTGGAACGTGCTGCCGCGCCCGAGCTCGCTGTCCACCCACAGCCGGCCGCCCATCAGACCCACCAGCTGGCTGGAGATCGCCAGCCCGAGGCCGGTGCCGCCGTAGCGCCGGGTGGTCGTACCGTCGGCCTGCGCGAACGCTTCGAACACCGCCGCCTGCTTGTGCGGCGCGATGCCGATGCCGGTGTCGGCGACGGCGAAGCGCAGCAGCAGCTCGTCTGGCGTCTGCTGGTCGACGTCGACGCGCACCACGATCTCGCCGTGCTCGGTGAACTTCACCGCGTTGCTGACCAGGTTCGACAGCACCTGGCGCAGCCGCAGCGGGTCGCCGACCAGGCGGTCGGCGATCGGCGCCGCCACCTGGCTGATGATCTCGACGCCCTTCTCGGTGGCGCGCATGCCAAACGGACGCAGCGCGCCGGCCCGCGTCTCGCGCAGGCTGAACTCGTCTGGCGTCAGTTCCAGCTGGCGCGCCTCGATCGGGGAGAAGTCGAGGCTGTCGTTGATCACGTGCAGCAACGTGTCGGCCGACTCGCGCGCCATGACCAGGTACTCGCGCTGCTCGTCGGTGAGGCGCGTCTGCAGCGTCAGCTCGGTGAGCCCGATGATGCCGTTCATCGGCGTGCGGATCTCGTGGCTCATGTTGGCGAGGAACTCGCTCTTGGCGCGGTTGGCCGCCTCGGCGGCGGCCAACGCGCTGAGCGCGCGCGCGTCGCTCTCCTGCAGCGCGGCATGCGCCGCCGCCAGGCCCGAACGCAGACGGAACTCGCGCCAGTGCTGGCGCTGGCGCATGGCGGTGGTGACGACGGCGATGGCGGACGCCGCCGCGACGGTCGAGGCGTGGTCAAAGAGGCCGGGGTCGGCGGTGCCGCCACCGAAGGTCCAGGCGCCGAGGACGTACACGGCGAGCACGCCGGCGCACATGCCCGCCGTCCACACCGCGCGCCACGGCATGATCAGCGCGACGGTGAGCGGGATCATGCTGAGGCCGGCCGAGTACTGACTGGTCGCGGCGCCGGTCAACACCGACATCGCGTAGATGAGCGCGGTCGCCGAGGTGACGCAGAGGAGAGCCAGGTAGGGGGCGATGCGCGCGCCATGGCGGCTGTAGGAGATCGCCAGCACCAGCAGCAGGACGCCGGCGCACGCCAGGCGCAGTTCGAGGGCGCGGGCGAAGATCTCCGGGTAGCGCCCGTAGTCGAAGAGCGCGAAGCCGAGGATGAGCGGGATGCCGACCAAACACACCGTCCGCACGGCGCGCTCGCACAGCGCGCGGCTCTCCAGGTCGAACTCCGTGCGCAGGCGCGACTCGTCGAGCCGCGGACTGTCGGACGACATCGCCACGCAACCGAGCAAAGCGTATGCCTGCGCTGGGGCGAGCGGGCCGCGACCCATTCCGCCGCCGCCGCGGCAGGTTGCGTGACGGTTTGGCCGGATCGGACGCCCGGGTGGCGTCCGCATTCCCTTTACGGCCGTTTACGCGCCAGCCGGTCGGTGAAGCGGGCGACGTCGACCACCACGCGCTCGTGGCGACCGCGGCAGATCGTGTCGACGCCGTCGTGCGCGGAGACCTCGAACGTAAGCTTGCGCCCGTCGATCGACGCCAGGCGGCCGGCGACCGTCACCCGCAGACCGGGCGGCGTCGCCGCCTCGTGGGTAAGGCCGACGTGCGTGCCGACCGACTGCTCGGCGGGCCAGTCGAGGTGCGGGTTGATGGCGTCGATGCAGGCCCACTCCACCAGCCCGACCATGAACCCGGTGGCGAACACCTCGGGCATGACGCGGAACGCCTCCGACTCGGGATAGAGGTGCGGCACCGTCTTGGTCGACGGCACCGTGTAACTGAAGGCGAAGGTCAGACCAGGCTGCAGGGTCGGCTTCATGGCGGGCGTCGATAGCGAAAGCCGCCGCGGCTGTCAGCTGCCGCCCGGCTCACTCGCTCGCCGGCGGCTCGAACTGGACCAGCGTCGGGTAGCGCGTGACCTCGCGATAGCCCATGCGGCGGTACACCGGCTCGCCCATCGGCGACGCCTGCAGCGCGGCGATGCGGGCGCCGCGGTCGAAACAGGCGTTGCCGGCGGCGCGCGTGCACAGCTCGGCCAGACCGCGGCCGCGTGCCGCGGCGCGCGTGCCGACCCAGTACACACCGGCGACGCCGTGCGTGACGATGGTCATCGCACCGGCCACCGGGGCGCCGTCCAGCCGCGCCAGCACGGCGACGATGTGCGGTGCGGCGAGCGCGGCGAGCCGCCCGACCTGCGCCGCGGCGACGCCGGCCGGCATGCCGAGCGACTGGTAGGCCTCGTCCATCACCGCGGCGAACGCCACCGCGTCGTCGGCCGAGGCGACCGCGCGCAGCGTCACGCCCGGCGGCGGAGCGGCATCCGGCAGGCGGCGGTCGAGTACCATGCCGGGCGCCTGGCCGAAGGCGATCAGGCCGGCGGTGGTGCAGGCCTCCTGCAGATCGGCGTCGACATGGGCGCGGGCGATCACCGAGAAGCCGCGCCGGCGCGGCGCGAAGAAATGCCGGGCGCGCGCCAGCACCTCGGCCGGCGCGACGCGCGGGTCGGTCCGCATCGCGCCGTTGATCAGCACCGGCAGCGCGTCGCCGCCGGCGAACAGCAGCACGCCGCCCTCGTCGAGCACGGCGCCACCGGCGCGGCGCGCCATCTCGCGCGACGCCTCGGCGTAGTTGAGGTCGGACAGCTCGCGGCGCTCGTCGTCGGTCATCGCTGCGATCGCTAGCCGCGTCGCCACCGTTGCCGCAAGTCGATCCCACGAGTGTCGCCGCGGCGCGGCGCGGCGGCGCTCGCCGGCTTGAGTTTGGCAGGGGCGCTCCGTAACAGAAGGGGCTCGCGCGCCGCACACCGGCCGCCTCCACCCAATCTCGGAAGGACAGCACATGAGCGCATTGCAGGGAGTTCGCGTCGTCGAGATGGCCGGCCTGGCGCCGGCGCCGTACTGCGGCATGATCCTGGCTGACTTCGGCGCCGACGTGGTGCGCGTCGACCGGGTCGGGGCCGGCTCGATGGATCAGCTGGCGCGCGGCAAGCGTTCGCTGGCGGTGAACCTCAAGGATCCGGCCGGGGTGGAGACCGTGCTGCGCCTGGTTGAGAAGGCCGACGTGCTGTTGGAACCGTACCGGCCCGGCGTGATGGAGCGGCTCGGCCTCGGACCCGACGTCGCGACCGCGCGCAATCCGCGCCTGATCTACGCGCGCCTGACCGGCTTCGGCCAGGACGGGCCGTACGCCAACATGGCGGGCCACGACATCAACTACATCGCCATCTCCGGCGCGCTGTCGCTGATCGGCCGCAAGGGCGAGGCGCCGTTGGCGCCGGTCAACCTGCTCGGCGACTTCGCCGGCGGCGGCATGCTGTGCGCGCTCGGCATCTGCCTGGCGCTGCTCGAGCGCGGCCATTCCGGCAAGGGGCAGGTGGTGGACGCGGCGATGGTCGACGGCGCCGCCTACCTGGCCAGCTTCGTCTACAAGTTCCGCAACTCCGGCATGTGGCGCGACGAGCGCGGCACCAACATGCTCGACAGCGCGGCGCCCTTCTACGACAACTACCGCACCAAGGACGGCCAGTTCATGTCGGTCGGCGCCATCGAGCCGCAGTTCTATGCCGCCCTGCTCAAGGGGCTGGGGCTCGACCCGGCCGACCTGCCGCAGCAGATGGACCAGTCGAAGTGGCCGGAGATGAAGGCGCGCTTCGCGGCGCTCTTCGCCGCCAAGACGCGCGACGAGTGGTGCGCGATCTTCGACGGCACCGACGCCTGCGTCGCGCCGGTGCTGAACCTGTCGGAAGTCGCCGACCACCCGCACACCAGGGCGCGCGGCGTCGTCTTTGCCGACGCCAACGGCAAGCCCGAGCCTGCCCCGGCCCCGCGCCTGTCGCGCACGCCGGGCGACGGGCGGCGCCCGCTGCCGCAGGTCGGCGAGCATACCCGCGCCGTGCTGGCGGAGTACGGGCTGGAGGCGGCGGAGATCGCGAAACTGGTGGAGTCGGGCGCGGTTGGGTGAGGGCGGATGTCAGCTTTCAGCCGTCAGCTTTCAGCTGTCCGCTTTCAGCCGGACTTGGAGGAATCGGGTCAGCAGCTCTGCCTCAGGGCTGACAGCTGAGGGCTGACAGCTGAGCGCTGAAAGTAGCCGAGCGCCAGCTCGAAAGCTGCCACCGGTAGTTGAGCCACCCCAGTCCGCCCACTACACTGCGGGGTTCGATGAGTGAGCCCTCGACCTCGACGACGCAGAGTCGCGCCCTCGGCCAGATCAAGGACCTGATCGACGCCGGCCGGCCGCTGATCTACCTGAAGACGCCCGAGGAGGGCCGCGTCCAACTGCTCATCGAGCAGGCGGCACGCACCTACTTCGACCCGCCGGCGCCGGTCTACGTGTGGAGCGTCACCGAGGGCCTGCGCGGCCCCGATCATCAGCTGGTCGCCGGGACGCTCGAAGCGCGCGCCGCGCTCGACCACATCATCGCGCACCAGGGCGCCGGGCTGTTCATCCTGCGCGACTTCCACGAGCCGCTGAAGGCCTCGGCCGAGGTGCGGCGCCGCCTGCGCGACATCTACTTCACCAGCTTCGAGGCGCGGAAGTTCGTCTTCATCGCCTCGCCGGTCGAGTACATTCCCGACGAGATCGGGCGCGACATCGCGCTGGTCGACCTACCGCTGCCGGAGTTCGAGGAGCTGCGCGACTTCGTCGCCGGCCAGGTCGAGACGTTCGCCAAGCAGGGCGTCAAGATCGACGACGACATCGGCACGCTCACCCAGATCGGCCGCGCGCTGCAGGGGCTGAGCTTCAACGAAGCCCAGCACGCGCTGCGGCGCGCCGTCGCCGCTGCGCCGGTGCTCGACGCCAGCTCGGTGCCCTACCTGCTGGAAGAGAAACACCTGCTGGTGCGCAAGAAGACCGGCGTCATCGAGTACATCGCACAGCCCGGCGGCATGGAGAACGTCGGCGGCGCGCCGATCCTCAAGAAGTGGCTCAACGAGCGCAAGCGGCTGTTCGAGATGCGCGACGACCTGAGCCGCGACATCGTGCCGAAAGGCCTGCTGCTGATGGGCATCTCCGGCTGCGGCAAGAGCCTCGCGGTCAAAGCCATCGCGCAGGCGTTCAGTCTGCCGCTCTACCGCATCGACATGATCGAGGTGTTCTCCGGCCGCCACGGCAATCCGGAGGGCGTGTTCGTCAGCGCCTGCCGCACCATGGAAGAGATGGCGCCGGCGGTGATGTGGTTCGACGAGATCGAGATGGGGGTCAGCGCGCAGGGCGACAACGACAGCACCGGCGCGATCAACCGCATCTTCGCCTTCTTCCTCACCTGGATGCAGGAGAAGACGCGCGGCTTGTTCGTCGCCGCCACCGCCAACCGCATCGACCTGCTGCCGGCGGAAATGATTCGTAAGGGCCGCTTCGACGAAGTGTTCTTCGTCGACCTGCCGAACGACCAGGAACGCATGGACATCTGCAGCATCCACCTGAAGAAGCGCGGCTTCGATCCCGCCGCACTGCAGATCGAGAAGCTCAAACAGTTCACCAAGGGGTGGACCGGCGCCGAGATCGAACAGCTGGTCGTCTCGGCGCTCACCACGGCGAAGCTCGACAACCGCGAGCTGACCGGCGACGACCTGCTCAATCAGACCGCGAAGATCGTCCCGCTGTCGAAGACGATGAAGGAACAGGTGGAGCACATCCGTTCCTGGGCCCTCGACCGCGCCATCCGCACCGCACCGCGCACGCCGGGCCAGTAGCGACTAGCGGGCGACCAGCTCGACGCGGCGGTTGAGCTGGCGGCCGGCATCGGTGGCGTTGGTCGCCACCGGCGCCAGCGGCCCGACACCGTGCGCATCGAGCCGATTGGCGGCGACACCGTAGTCCTTGATCAACGCGGCGGTGACGGCGCGCGCACGCGCGCCGGAGAGCTGCATGTTGTGCTCAAGACCGCCGGTCATGTCGGTGTGGCCGACGACGTACAGCGACAACTGCGGCTGCGCCTTGAGCAGCGTGGCGATGGCGTCGAGCGCCGGCTTCGACTCGGGGCGGATGTCGGCCTCGTCGACGGCGAACAGGATGCCGTAGATGCGCGCGCTGCCGGCGCTCTCGATGTCCTTCGCCAGCGCGGCCGGATCGACCGCGACCAGACCGCGGTCCATCGCCCTCACCTCGACGACATCGACCTGAGTGCGCTGCTTGCCGACCAACACCGCGACGTAGGCCTGCGCGTCGCCCTGCGCCAGCCGCGCGGCGAGATACCGCGGGTCGCCGTCGGCGGCGACGAATAGGTTGTTGAAGCGTCCCCAGGCGCTGCGCGCGTAGGCCTTGCCGCAGGCGTCGAGCTCGCAGCTGAAGATCATCTCGGCGCCGGCCTTCTCCAGCGCCTCGCGGTAGTTGCGGAAGATCTCCAGCGTCGAGCGCGCCGGCGGGTTGGTGTAGACGATGCGCGTCAGCTTGCCCTCGAGCGGCTGGCCGGTGAACGTCATCTTCGCCGCGTCGAGCCCGACCACCAACTGGTAGGTGTCGAACTCCTTCGCCGTGTGCGTGGTCAGCGTCGAGTCCGGATAGCGTGACACCAGCGGATGATCCTGCTCCGCCGCGCCGCTCGGCGCGGCCAGGGCCAGCAGCCAGGCGAACAGCAGCTGCGGAGCGAGCGGACTCGACGGGCGGCGATGGGCGGCGCGATTGGGCGTCATCGGGCACGACAGTGCGGCAAATCGGCCGCGCCGCGCAACCAAACCGCGGGCGCGGCTCGATTGCGCTACCAACCGACGCCGGCGGTGCCATACTCGCGGCCGGCGCGGAGCGATCGATGTTGGAGCTGACCCTCGACCTGTTGCTCGTCGCCCTGGGCGTCGTCCTGATGGCCTACCCCGAGGGGTCGGCGAAAGTGCTCGCCGAGCTGTCGCGTGCCGAGCAGTCCGCCTGGCAGGACTATCCGATCGAGGACTTCCTGCTCCGGCCGCGGATCGTGCTGATCATCGGCGCGGGCTCGGCCATATCCGGCGTGTTGCTGCTGCTCGGATTGATCGCGCGCTGACCGGCTGAGCGCACCTCCGGCCGCGAGGCTCAGCGCCCGCGCACCAGCGAGGTGTCGCGCTTGAACTCGTCGACCCAGGCGCGCAGCGCGCCGGGGAAGCCGCGGTCGAGCGCCGACGACTTGCCGACGTAGCGCGCCGCGCCCAACGCCAGGGCGCGCTGGCGGTTCACCGCGTCGTCGTACTGGGTGATCACCACCACCGGCGGACTCTCGGCATCGGCGGCGGCACGCAGCTCGGTGAGGAACTCGAAGCCGTCGAGCTCCGGCATCACCAGGTCGAGCAGCACCAGGTCCCAGCGCCCGTCGCGCAGCGCCGCCAGCCCGGCCCGCCCATCCGGCGCGTCGCTCACCTCGAAGCCAGCCAGCGAGAGTCGCAGGGCAAGAATCCGCCGCACATCCTCGTTGTCGTCGACGATCAGCACCCGCTCGCTCACGCCCACCTCCGCTGCCCCTTGCATGCTTGCAAGGTGGAGCAAGCCCGGTGCCCATCGCGCGGCGGTTTCTTGCGCGGGGCGCGGCGCCGGCGGGCGGACAAGCCTGCGCGCCCCCCGGCCGGCGCGGTCCAATTTTGTCCGCCGGCGCGGCGTGCGGGTCGGCGTGGCTTGAGGCGCCAGACGGGCTCCGATAAGGGTTGGCGTTCCTGGGCAGGGAGGGCCCGTCACCATGAGCACACCGAAATCGCGCAACATCACCTGGCACGCCGGAATGGTCACCAAGGCCGACCGCGAGCAGATCTCGGGCAACAAGGGCTGCACGATCTGGATGACCGGACTCTCCGGGTCGGGCAAGTCCACCCTGGCGGTGGCGCTGGAAAAGAAGCTGTGGGATCGCGGCATCCGCTCCTACGTCCTCGACGGCGACAATGTCCGCCACGGCCTGAACAAGGACCTCGGCTTCTCGCCGAAGGACCGCACCGAGAACATTCGCCGCATCGGCGAGGTGGCGAAGCTGTTCACCGACGCCGGGGTCATCAACATCACCGCCTTCATCTCGCCCTACCGCGCCGACCGCGATTCGGTGCGCGCGCTGATGGCCGAGGGCGATTTCATCGAAGCGCATGTCGACTGCCCGGTCGAGGTCTGCGAACGGCGCGACGTGAAGGGCCTCTACAAGAAGGCCCGCGCCGGCGAGATTCCCGAATTCACCGGGATCTCGGCACCTTACGAGGCGCCGCTGACGCCTGAGCTGACCATTCACACCGACAAGGAGTCGGAGGAGGAGAGCCTCCAGGTGGTGCTGTCGTATCTGGAGAAGCGCGGCTACATCCCGCGCGCCTGACCGAACTGCAACGGTAGTCGCGGAAACGCTAGAAATCGGGCGTCCCGGTGACGCCCGATTTCTGTGGAACTTGCTGCGTCGGTTGCCCGTCCAGGCTTGGCCCACAGGTTGCTTTACTGCGGGAGACATATGCCAGCGAAGGAAACTGACCTTCGTTGTCCTCCAGTGGAACGGGCGGGAAGGTAACTTCCGGGAGCGCACACTCCCCCCCGCGCGCCCCTCGCCCCCCCCGAGCGCCCGTTCCACGCCCCCCCTCTCAGTAGCGCGGCCCTCCGCGGCCGCCTTCTGCGAGAGCAGCAGGTAGACGTACAGCCCGCCAGCGAGTCAGTCGCGCGGCCGGGCCTGGCCCGTCGGCACCGAGCAAGCGGCCACGGAGTGGCGCGCGACCCCGCGTTACCAGGCGATGCGTGCGGCCACCGGCGTGGCGCCGCGCGCCAGCAGGCGGATCAGCCAGGCGGTCCAATATTTCCGGCGCACGCGCTGCAGCACGGCCTGCACCGCGGCCGGGTCGGCGATCGGGGTGGCCCGGGCGCTGAGCGGCCCGTCGCCGAAGTCGAGCGTCACGGCGGGGTCGGCGAGCAGGTTGCGGTACCACTGCGCGGCAGCGGCGGTGGTGTGCTGCACCAGAATCGCGCGCTCGCCGTCGGCCACGAACCAGATCGTCACCGTGCGCGGCTGTCCGCTCTTGCGCCCGCGCGTCGTCAGCCGCACCGTCTTGCGGCGCGCGAACGGCGGGGCGCTCATCGTCCGAGGATGCGCTTGTCGCGAATGCTCAGGTCGGCGGCCAGGTCGTAGACGATCGGCACGCCGGTCGGGATGTTCAGCTCCAGCACCTGTTCCTTGCTGAGTTGGTCGAGCTGCATGACGATCGAGCGCAGCGAGTTGCCGTGCGCCACCACCAGCACGTTGTCACCGGCGGTGAGGCGCGGCGCGATGACGCGGTCGTAGTAGGGCAGCGTACGCGCGGCGGTATCCTTCAGGCTCTCGCCGTTCGGCGGCGGCACGTCGTAGCTGCGCCGCCAGATGTGCACCTGCTCCTCGCCGTACTTCTTCGCCGTCTCGGCCTTGTTCAGCCCCTGCAGATCACCGTAGTGGCGCTCGTTGAGCGCCTGGTCCTTGATGACCGGCAGGTCGCGCTGGCCAATGCCGTCGAGGATGATGTCCAGCGTCTGGTTGGCGCGCTGCAGCACGGACGAGAACGCGACATCGAAGTGGGTGCCGCGCAGCAACGCGCCGGCGCGCGCCGCCTCCCGCCGGCCGGTCTCGGTGAGCGGCACGTCGACCCAGCCGGTGAACCGGTTCTCCAGGTTCCATTGCGACTCGCCGTGACGCACGAGGACTAACAATGCCATGCCTCAGCTCTCCTCCCCTGCCCGCGCCCGGCCCGATTCGTCAGTCGAATCCGGGGTCGTCGTCGTCGCGGATGAACGGCCCGCGCCACTCGTGCGTGACGTACGGCTGCCATTCGTGGGTGAGGAATGGCTCCCACTCCATGCTGTCGTCCGGATTCACGCCGCGGTCGCTGTTGGAATAGACGCCGTTGCGCAGATCCTCCTGCACGGCGTTGGCCTGCATGTCCTTCTCTTCGCGCGCCAGCTCCTCGTACTCGTCCTCTTCGCGCCGCTCGGTCAGGTCGTCGTCGTCGCCGCTGCGCGGCTTCTTCGACGAGACGCGGCGCCCGTAGGTCGACGCGCACTTCTCCACCCAGACACTGTCCGAGCCGACCGACTCGGCGAGCTCGTCCACGTCGACCGAGCCCTTCTTCTTCATCTTGTGCATGGCGCGCATGACCGCGGCGCAATCCGGACGGCCCTGCGCGCCGGCGTCCGGCGGCAGCAGGACGAGGCTGATCAGCAGCGCAGCCACGACGACGAGGAGCTTCCGCACTGTCCGAGATCTACCAGCCGTCGGCGCGAAACCCAACCCGGTTCTGGCCCTCGCCGCAGCCGTCTTGGAGCCCACCCGGCGGCCTGATAGGCAGCCGGAGATTCACCGTAACGGGAGCGTGCATGGCCATCATCCGCAAGAAAACCGGCAACTTTCTCGAGGACTTCAAGATCGGCGGGGTGCTGCGCCACAAGGTCGGCAAGACCGTCACCGAGGGCCTGGTCAACGCCTTCACCGAGTTCTCGATGACCACCAACCCGCTGCACAAGAACCGCCGCTACGCCCAGCGCTACGGCTATCGCGACATGCTGCTGCCGCCCGGCCTGGTGATGGCGGTGGTGTTCAGCCAGAGCGTCGAGGACATCTCCGAGAACGCGCGCGCCAATCTCGAGTACGTCGACATGCGCTTCGGCGTGCCGGTCTACGCCGGCGACACGCTGGAGAGCACCTCCGTCGTGCTCGGCGTCACGCCGTCGTCGAAGGACAAGAGCCTCGGCGTCGTGCACGTGCAGACCACCGGCCGCAACCAGCACGACGAGGTGGTGCTGACCTACGAGCGCAAGGTGCAGGTGTGGAAGGACGACGTCGACGCCGAGGTCGTCAAGGCGTCGGCCGACGCGGCGCCGGTCGCCTGTTCGCTGGTGCTGCCGCCCTACGACCCGGCGACGCCGTATCGCGCCCTCAGCCACCTGAGCAATCCCGACACCTACTTCGAGGACTTCACCCCCGGCGACGTCATCGAGCACTCGCGCGGCCGCACCATGACCAGCGAGCACATCGCCCTCACCGCCATGCTCGACAACACCTCGCAGGTGCACTGCAACCAGCACATGATCGACCAGAACCCCGACCGCTTCGTCGGCGGCCAGCTGATCATCTTCGGCGGCATTCCCTTCCAGCTCTGCCTCGGCCTCTCCTGCCCCGACGTGGCCGACAACTCGCTCGGCGACCTGGTGTACCGGACCGGCCGCCACAGCGCGCCGCTCTTCGCCGGCGACACCGTCTTTGCCAGCACCGAAATCGTCGCGACCCGCGACTACCCGGGCCGGCCGGACGTCGGCGTGCTCGACACCATTCTGCGCGGCCACAAGTTCGTCACCAAGAACGGCGCGGCGGAACGGGTGGAGATCTTCTACCTCGAGCGCTCGATCGTGGTGAAGCGGCGCTCGCACTACGCCTGACGGGGCGCGCGGCGGACCGCGGGCGCGCCCCGTGCGCTCACAATTTCACGCCGCGGCGCGCCGCCTGGTAGTGGTTGGCGCAGAATCCCTTCGCCACGTAGGCCCGCCCGCAGCCCTTCACCGAGCAGATGCGCTTCGGCGGCGGCAGGTCGATCTTCGGACGGCGCCAGCCCTTCAGCGACACCGTCGAACGGTCGAGCCCCTCGTTGAGCAACGCGATCACCACGTCGGTCTTCGACGCGCCGAGCGCGCGCGCGACGCGGTGGATCGCGTCGCTGACGTGAGCGGGAATCTTCACGTTCATCAGCTTGCTGACGGAACGCTCGCGTCGCTTGAGATCGGTCAGCCGGAGATCGGAACGCATCGGCCCCTCCTCATGCGCGGTCCCCCTGTTTGTTCGCCATATAGATCACCTGCACTAAATTCGACCACCTGCATTGTGCCATCATATGGAGAATCTGCCTAGCCCCGACGAGCATCTTCTGTCGCTCCGGCGACAGGTTTTCTTTTCACGACACCGCGGCGTCGCGTACGATGGCCCGACCAATGCCGGATGAAGTCCCGACCTGGTGCCGCTGGCGCGTCGGCGGCGGTCCGTTGCTGCTGGTGGCGCCGCACGGCGGCCGGCGCGACGCGGCGCGGCGGCGCGGCGCCAAGGTCAACGACCTGCACACCGCCGAGCTGGCGGTGGAACTGGCCGACCGGCTCGACGCCAGCCTGATCGTCAATCCCAGCCTCGACCGCAATACGCTCGACCTCAACCGCGTCGGCCAGGTGCACGCCCGTGCGCCCTGGTTCATCGCCCTGCTACAGCGTCTGCTGAGCGAGATCCTCGCCCGCCACCGGCGCGCCGAGGTGCTCTTCGTCCACGGCTGGAACACCGGCCAGGCAAAGTGCGACATCGGCATCGGCCAGCGGCTGCCCGACGGCGCGTTGCACGGCGCGCCGCTCGCCGGCCTGACCGCGTCGCCAGCCTACATCGCCGCCCGCCTCGCCACGCTGCGTCGCGCCTGCGCCGCCGCCGGCATCGCGGCGCCGTTCGGCGAGCGCTACCCGGCCCGCCACCCGAACAACGTCGTGCAGTTGTTCCGGCGTGGCGGCCACGCGGCGACGCCGCCGGCCATCGCCGCCTGGCTGGCCGACGACCGCGTCGACGCGGTCCAGCTCGAGCTCGGCGTGCCGCTGCGCTGGCCGGGCTGGGGACGGCGCGCGTTCATCGACGCGCTCTGCCAGGCTTTCGCCGCTCATCCCACGGCGGCCGCCGTCGCCGCCCGCCCGCCGGTCCGTCGCGTGCGCGGCGACGCCCTGCCTGCGCCCGTCGCGCTGCAGTGCTACGACCCCGCCGCCGGGCTCGGCTGCACGGCCCGCATCGACCCGACGGCGAGCGGCGGCGTCGCCAGCCGGCTGCTGCTGTTCCGCGGCGGGCGCGAGGTGGCGCTGTTCACCGGCGAGGACGCCACCCCGTCGGGAAGCGGGGCGGGGCCCCACTTTCGGTCGCGCGGCGACGGATTCCACGTCGACTTCGACGGGGCGCTGCTGCTCACCGACGACGGCGACCGCTACCTCGACCTGGAGGCCGCCTTCGCCGCGTCGCGTCTGGTCGACGCGCGCGTCGACCTGCGGTTCGCTCCCGGCGCCCGCGCGGACTACGGACGCGTGCAGGGAGCGATCGCGATCGACGGCGTCGCCTACGCCATCGACACGCTTGGCTTCGCCCGCCCTGCCGCGCTGCAGCGCGGCGCCGACGCCTGGCACTCGCAGATCACGCTGCACGCCGCCTTCGATGCGACGCGCGCCTGGCGCCTGCGCCACCAGGTACCCGGGAGCAGCCAGCTGTTGGCGCTCGACGGCAGCGCGGCGCCGATCCGGGCGCTCAGCGTCTGCTTCGACGGCCGCCCATCGGCGCCGCGCCACATCCGCATCGACGACGGCGACAGCGGCCTGCTCGCCGAGCCGCTCGGCCGCGTGACCATCGCCCGCCCGCTCGCCGACGGGCGCGCCGCGCGCATCAGCTTCGGCGTCGCCCGCTTCACCCGCGGCGGCGACACCGGATGGGGATTCTACGAGTACGCGAGAGCAGCGACGAGCGATGAGTGGTGAGCGACGCGCCAAGCTCGCATCGCTCACTACTCATCGCTCATCGCTGGTCCTAGGCCGTCGCCGTCTCCGGCGCGTCCAACACCACCTGCGCGACCAACTCGCGATTCCAGGTGGCGTCGCCGAACGTCACCTCCGAGCCCTTGGCGCGCTTGAAGTACAGGTGCATGTCGTGCTCCCAGGTGAAGCCGATGCCGCCGTGGATCTGGATGCCCTCGGCGGAGACGAAGCGATAGGCGTCGGAGGTGTAGGCCTTGGCCATGCACGCCGCCAGGTGGGCCTCCGCCACGTCGTTGGCGACCGCCCAGGCGGCGTAATAGGTCGCCGACTTGGCGCTCTCCACCTGCACCATCATGTTCGCGCACTTGTGCTGGATGGCCTGGAAGCTGCCGATCGGCTTGCCGAACTGCTCGCGCACCTTGGCGTACTCGACGCTCATCTCCAGCACCCGCTGCGCGCCGCCGCACATCTCGGCGCAGAGCGCGACCTTGGCGCGGTCGACCAGGCGATCGAGCAGCGCCCACCCCTTGCCGACCCCACCGAGCACCGCGTCCGCGCCGACCGCGACGTTGTCGAAGGTCACCTCGCAGAGCTTGCGCGTCTGATCCATCGTCTTCAGCACGCGGACCGCGAGGCCCTTGCTCTTGGCGTCGACGACGAAGAGGGTGATGCCGTCGGCGCCGCTGCCGCCGCTGCGCGCCGGCACGATGAGCAGATCCGCGTTGTGCGCGTCGTGCACGAACAGCTTGGTGCCGGAGAGGCTGAAGCCGCCGCCCGACGCCTTGGCCGGCAGCTGAATGCCGTCGGCGTCCCAGCGGCCGCTCTCCTCGACCTGCGCCAGCGTCGCGCGCTGCGAGCCGTCGGCCAGCCCGGGCAGCCAGCGCTGCTTCTGCTCGGCGCTGCCGCCGAGGTCGATCGCCACCCCGCCGAGAATCGCCGAGGCGAAGAACGGACCGGGGAAGACGACCTTGCCCATCTCCTCCAGCACCACCACCATGTCGACCATGGTGAGCCCGGCGCCGCCGTACTCCTCCGGAATGATCAAACCGGTCCAGCCGAGCTCGGCCATCTTGCGCCACTGCTCGTCGGCGAAGCCGCGCTCGTCCTCCATCATCTGGCGCACGTACGTCATCGGGCTCTCCGCCGCGAGGAAGTCGCGCACGCTCTGACGCAGCATCTCCTGCTCTTCGCTGAATCCGAAATCCATCTGTGTCCTCCAGCCGTGAACCGGTGTCGCGCCGTCAGGCCGCCGGCCGTGCCTTCCAGAAATAGTTCTGAATGCCGGAACCCTCGTGGTACTTGCGGAAGGTGAGCTCGACCGGCATGTCGACCTCGACCTGTTCGGCGTCCACGTCGGTGAGCTGCACGTAGACGCGCGCGCCGCCCTCGAGCTCGACCACGCCATGCGTGGTCGGCGCGTCGGGCGAGTCGTGGATGTAGTCGTTGGTGAAGGTGAACAGCGTCCCGCGCCGCGCCAGCTTGACCTCCGCCAGCCCGTCGCGATGGCCGCACTCGATGCACACCTGGTGACGCGGAAACTGCACCGTGCCGCAGCTCGGGCAGCGACCGCCGTGCAGCGGCAGCACCATCTGCCGATCGCGGAACAATACCACCGGCGTCGACAGATCGTCGCGCGTGGTCTCGCTCTTGATCAGGCGGCGGAAGCGCGCGTACTTGCCGTACGACGGCAGCAGCCGCTTGCGCTCGATCTGCGCGAAGAGGCTGGCCGCGCTGCGGTACTGCGCGATGCGCTCGGTGGCACGCAGCAGCAGCGCATCGGCGCCGTCGCCGTAGCTCACCACCAGGAGCAGCTCGCCGGGCTTGGCCTGTTCGAGCGCCGCGGCGAGCAGCAGCAGCGGTTGCGCGGTGCCGACGTCGCCGAGCAGCGCCCACAGCGTATCCTGCACCTGCTTCTTGGCATCGAGCCTGAGCGCCTTGGCGACGCCGACGACGGCGCGCGGGTTGGGCGCCGCGACCACGACGCGTGCGATCGACTCGGGCGCCGTCGCGGTCGCCTGCAACACGCCCTGGATGGCGGCGAGAACGAACGGGGCGTAGCCGAACTTGGTCTCGAAGGCGCCGGGGAAGGCGTGCAGGAACTCGTGCTCGTCGGCGCGCCAGGTGCCGATGAACTCCTCGCTGACGCCGTGCGCGCCGACCAGCTCGGCGATCAGCGGCTCGCCGTCGCCGCCCACCACCAACGCCGCGCCGGCGTCGCCGTAGCTCTGCTCGGCCATGGTGTCGGGCTCGCCCATGCGGCAGTCACCGGCGCAGACCAGCGCCCGCCTCGCCCCTGCCCGCACCGTGTCGAAGGCCGCGCGCAGCGCCGAGGTGCCGGCGCGCAGGCTGTCGGTGAAGTCGGCGGTGCGCACCGCGGTGCCGCTCTCCAGCACCGTCGCCACCGTCGTGGCGCTCTGCTTCTCGCGATAGGGCGGCGTCGTCGAGGCGAAGTACACCGCGTCGAGGTCGCTGCCGCCGTCGGGCAGCGCGTGCAGCGCGGCGTTGACCGCCAGCGTCAGGCTGTCCTCGTCGTGGCCGGCGACCGCCTTCTCGCCGCCGAGCGACGCCTGGCCCCACTCGCGCGCGATCACCTCGCGCGCCAGCCGGTAGCGCGGCACGTAGCTGCCGAAAGCGACGATCCCTGCCATCGCGGCGGTTCCTCTTCCCCTCTCGCTGACTGCTGACGTCGGCCGCGCGCGGTGCATCCGCAAGGGCAGACCCCAGGCGGCTACCACAGCGGTTCGGCGAGGGAAAGCTGTCGCGCCGCTACTGGCAGAGGCGCGTCGGCAGCGCCTGCGGCATGCCGACGGCAGCGATCAGGCGGCCGCGCACCCGCGCCGCGACCTCGGCGCGATCGGCGCCCGCCGGCAGCGCCAGGCGGCCGCCGGCGATCATGTCGTGCCCGCCCGCATGGTCGCTGCCCAGCACCTGCTGCAGGACGTCGCCGGCGTTGACGTCGCGGTGCGTGGTGCGCAGCGAGACGTACAGGTAGCCGTGATACTCGCCGATCGCCGCGGCCCAATCGACCTCGTCGAGGCGCAACAGGAAGTCGGCCATCTCGGCGACCATGTCCGGATAGCGAATCTCGCCGAGATTGGAGACCACGGCGCGGTCGTAGATCATCGCCGACTGGATGGCGGTCCGGAAGGCGGAGAAGTACTCGCGCGGCACGCGCGCGTTCTCGATCTTCGCCAGGCGCCGCTTGTTGGTGTGCGGATAGAGGAAGCTGCAGGCGTCCATGTCGGGCGTCGTCGCCTCGCGCCCGAGGTCCTGCGTCTCCGCCATGATGCCGTAGAACAGCGCCGTCGCCGTCTTGGTGTCGACGTGCAGGCGCGGGTCCATGACGTACTCGGTGAGGATCGTCGAGGTGGCGCCGTAGCCGTCGCGCAGGTCGCTGAACGGCAGTGCACCGGAGCGCGTGTACTGCGGGTGGTGGTCGATGACGATGGACGCCCGCGCGTCGGCCGGCAGCGAGTTGTTGCGCCGCCCGGGCTGCGTGTCGACCAACGCGATGATGGTCTCCGGCGCCGACAACGGCAGATCGGCGACCGGCACCAGCGGGATGCTCAGATAGCGCACCATGGCGCGGTTCTCGGCGCGTCCGACGTAGCCGCCGAGCGCGATCGCCGCCTCCTTGTCGGCCAGTTGCTTGGCGATGAAACGCAAGGCGGCGGCACTCGCCAGGGCATCCGGATCGGGGTTGTCGTGCGGCAGAATGACCAGCGGGCCGGGCCGCTCGAGCACCTCCACCAAGGCAGGAGGAACCCCCCTGCCAGATCCGTTGCCCATACGCGCGCCGATATAGATCGGGCCCGGATCACTGTCCACATAGGAGAAGCGACGCTCGGAAGCGATGAGCGGGTAGCGAGGAAGCGATGAGCGGGTTGGAAGCGATGAGCGACGAGCGATGAGCGATGAGTGGTTTGCGACGGGTCGCCCCCTCCTCATCGCTCGTCGCTCGTCGCTTCCTCGCCGCTCATCGCTTCTTCGCCGTGCTTTCGCTATTGAGCGGCGCGATGACGCAGCACACATCGGTGCGCGCGCGCTTCGCCGCCGCGGTGCAGAAGGACGAGGGGGCGATCGACCTCGCCGAGGCGGCGCTGTTGATCGCCGCCGAGGCCTATCCTGGGCTCGACGTGGCGCACTACACGGCGCGGCTCGACGGGCTGGCCGCCGCCGCCCGCCCCGCCGTCGAGCGCGCCGACTCCGACCTCGCCCGCGCCCGGGCGCTGCTGCACGCGCTGGCGGTCGAGCACGGCTTCGCCGGCAACCGCGACGACTACTACGATCGCCGCAACAGCTTCCTGAACGAGGTGCTCGACCGCCGCCTCGGCATCCCGATCACGCTGTCGCTGGTCTACATGGAGGTCGCGCGCCGCATCGGCCTGCCGGTGGTCGGCGTCGGCTTTCCCGGCCACTTCCTCGCCAAGCTGCGCGGCCCCAGCGAGATCGTCATCGACCCGTTCTTCGGGCAGATACTCGACGACGCCGCCTGCGGCGAGCGCCTGCGCCAGATGCTCGGCGCGCAGGCGAGCTTCGACCGCGGTCTGCTGCGCGGCGCCGGGCCGCGCGAGATCCTGGTGCGCATGCTGCGCAACCTGAAGCAGATCCACCTCCAGGCGCGCGAGCCGGAGGCGGCGCTGGCGTGCAGCGAGCGCATCCTGCTGGCCGAACCCGGTCTGACGCACGAGCTCCGCGACCGCGGCCTGCTCTACCTCGAGCTCGAATGCCACGCGGCCGCGCAGGCCGACCTGGAGCGCTTCCTGGCTCTGCTGCCGGACGACCCCTCCGCCGGCGTCGTGCACGAAAAGCTGGTCGCGCTGCGCCGCGGCGTGGCACTCGAGCTCGAGATACAGCAGGCCGCGATCGCGC
>JANRJF010000170.1:0-9709 GCA_033764095.1 Deltaproteobacteria bacterium
GCACCGCCACCGCCAGGTCGGTGATGATCAACGCGCGGTTGGGACCGCGGAACGCGGTGCCGCCCGGCAGGCGCGCCAGCAGCGGCAGCACCGGCGTCGCCGCCCCCATGGCGTAGAGCGCGGCGCCGAGGCCGCCGGCGGCGAGCGGCAGGGCGAGGCGGCGCGGTGCGCCGCCCAGCGCGCCGACCAGCGCCAGGGCGAGCGGTACGACCCCGAGGTACGCCTCGTTGCGCGCCACGCTGATCAGGTTGGGACGCGGATCGGCGAGCACCAGGTGGCGGAGCAGGTCGGCCGGCGCGATCGCCAGTGCCGAGACCGCCGCCAGCGGCAGCGCCCCGGCGCGCCAGGTGTCGCGCATGTACTCCAGGCCGGGCAGGCTGCGCACCAGCGTCAGCAGCACGGCGAGCGCGAGCGCGGCGGCGAGCGCCGCGAGCGGCGCGCCGAGCCCGCCGCCGCGGCGCGCCCACCACGCCGCGCCGGCGAGCGGCAGCAGCAGCAGCACGGCGAAGTAGACGAACTGCGGGTTGCCGCAGGCGAGCAGGGCCGCGCTCGCCGCCGCGGCGACGAGGCGGCGGCGCGACGGTGCGTCGATCAGGCACAGCACCGCCAGCAGCAGCCACGGCAGCCAGGCGACGCCGGGCAGGAAGCCCGGGTAGTTGGCCTTGAACAGCATGCCGCCGGCGAAGCCGTAGATCAGGCCGCCGATCAGCCCGGCGGCGAGCCCGCCGCCGCCGTACCAGGCGAGCGCCGCGACGCCGGCGCCGGCGATGGTCAGGTGCAGGACGAGGTCGAGCCGCAGCGCCACGTCGGTCGGCAGCACCAGCAGCGGCAGGTAGAGCGGATAGAAGAGGGTCAGACCGGGGTTGGCGAGCAGCGGCTCGCCGCACGACTGGTAGGGATTCCACAGCGGCAGGCGCCCGGCGGCAACCTCGGCGGCGGCATAGCGCAGCATCGGGTAGTACAGCGTCACCAGGTCGCCGAGCTCGGCGGCGGGCGGGGCGCCGTCCAGCGGCCGGCTGTGGACGCGCACGAAGACCGCGGCAGCCACCCCCAGCACCGCGGCGGTCGCCGCCAGCCGTCTGCCCGACACCAGGCGCGGCTACCACGCCGGCCTGTCGACTTGTAGGGGCGCGCCGAGGAGCGCGAACTGCCGATGGCTGCTGGCCGACAGCCGACGGCTCGTCCCTCCATCGCTTGCATTTGCGCAAAGGCGCCGCTGTTATCGCCAGTCTTGTGTCCGGGGGAAGCTCACGCGAGACGCGCCGCATCGGCGCGGGGCTCTTCGCCACCACGCTGGCGACGCTGCTGCTGGAGAACCTCGACGCCCGGCTGCTCTCGGTCCTGACCTGGTACCACCTGTCGTTCTTCGCCATCTCGCTCGCCATGCTCGGCATGGCCGCCGGCGCGGTGCTGGTCTTCGTCGCCGGCGAGCGCTGGACCGGCGCAGCGGCGCGCCTGGCGCTCGCCCGCTGCAGCGTCGCGCTGGCGGTGGCGATTCCGCTCTGTCACGTCGCCGTCGTCTGGATCGGCTTCCCGGCGGTGCTGGTGTCGTGGCTGACCTGGGGCGCGCACCTGCTGGCGGTGTCGACCTTGCTGGCGATCCCCTTCGTCCTGTCGGGCGTGACGGTGACGCTGGCGCTGACCCGCAGCGGCGGCGCCATCGGCGGCCTCTACGCCGCCGACCTGTTCGGCGCGGCGCTCGGCTGCCTGGCGGTGGTGCCGCTGCTCAACCATCTCGACATGGTCGGTGCCGGCCTCGCCACCGGCGGCATCGCCGCCATCGCCGCCGTTGCCTTTGCGCCGGCGGCCGGACGCCGGGTGTGGTGGCCGGCCGGGCTGGCGCTGCTGCTGCTGGCGCTCGGCGCGCTCAACGACCCGCCGCGCCGCGGTCTCGGCCTGCGCACCGCGAAGGGGCTGCCGGTGCCGCAGACCGGCATCGCGCTGTCGGCCTCCAACGTGCACGCGCACGTGTTGATGCTCGACCCCGCCAAGCGGCCGATCTTCTACTGGGGCCGCGGCGCCGCCGCGCCGGTCGCCCAGCGGCGCAGCGCGCCGATGATCATCGACGGCTCGGCCGGCACGGTGATGACCGAGTGGAACGGCGACCCGGCGGAGCTGGCGTGGACGCGCGCCGACGTGACCTACCTGCCGTACCACATCCGGCGCGGCGGCGAGGTGGCGGTGATCGGTGTCGGCGGCGGGCGCGACATGCTGGCGGCGCTCGATGCCGGCAGTCGCTCGGTCACCGGCATCGAGGTGAACGGCATCCTCGTCGACCTGCTGCGCCGCCGCGAGCGCGACTTCGCCGGCATCATGACGCGGCCCGAGGCGACGCTGGTGCACGACGAGGCGCGCGCCTACCTGTCGCGCCAGGCCGGCCGCTTCGACGTCATCCAGATGTCGCTGGTCGACACCTGGGCCTCGACCGCCGCCGGCGCCTTCTCGCTGTCGGAGAACGGCCTCTACACGGTCGAGGGCTGGCGGCACTTTCTGCACGCGCTCAAGCCGACCGGCGTGCTGAGCGTCTCGCGCTGGTTCAGCCCGACCTCGGTGTCGGAGACCAACCGCCTGCTGGCGCTGGCGGTGGCGGCGCTGCTCGACGCCGGCAGCGCCGACCCGGCCGCGCACCTGGTGCTGATGTCGCGCGCCAACGTCGCCACCATCCTGGTGTCGCCGACGGCGCTCTCCACCGCCGATCAGGCGACGTTGCAGGCGGTCGCCGCGACGCAGCAGTTCACCGTGCTGGCGGCACCCTGGCAGGTGCCGGCCGACGCGCGCATGGCGGCAATCGTCGCCAGCCGCGACGCGGCGGGATTGGCCGCGGCGGTGCGCGACCCGCTCTACGACTACGGCGCGCCGACCGACGATCGGCCCTTCTTCTTCAACATGCTCAAGCCGGCCGGCTTCCTCGCCGGCGCCAGCGCGCGCGGCGAGGGCGTGGTGACCGGCAACCTGCTGGCGACCACCACGCTGGTCGGCCTGCTCGGCGTCGCCAGCGTGCTGGTGCTGCTGATCGTGCTCGCGCCGCTGGCGCTGGTCGGCCGCCCCGACCTGCGCGGCGCGCCGCGGCGCGCCGCCTTCGCCTACTTCGCGCTGATCGGCGTCGGCTTCATGTGCGTGCAGATCGGCCTGGTGCAGCGCTTCTCGGTCTACCTCGGCCACCCGGTGTACACGCTCGCCGTCATCCTCTTCACCATGATCGCCGCCGCCGGGCTGGGCAGCTGGTGGTCGGATCGGCTCGATCCGCGCGGCGGGCTGGCGCGCCGCATTCCGCTGCTCATCGCCGCCGCCATCGTCGGGCTGGCGCTGCTGGTGCCGCGCCTGGTCGCGGTCAGCGCCGGCGCCGGCCTGCTCGCCAAGATCGCGCTGGTGGTCGCCTGCACGGCGCCGGTGGCGCTGCTGCTCGGCACCTGCTTTCCGCTCGGCCTGCGCCTGGTGCGGCGCATCGCGCTGCGCGCCGACGCCTGGATGTGGGGGGTCAACGGCGCCACCGGCGTGCTCGGGTCGATCATCGCGGTGGCGCTGTCGCTGTGGCTCGGCATCAGTGCCACGCTGCTGGTCGCCGCCGTGTTGTACGCCGGGCTGGTGCTGCCGCTCGCCGTCCTGCGCGGCGCCGCGCCGGCCGACGGGGCCGAGGCGTGAGCCAGCCGGCGGGGCTGCTGCCGCGCCTGCTGCACCGCCTCGCGGCGCACACCAACTTCCACCACTACACCCGCGTCCCCGCCTACTGGGGGGTGCTGCCGCGCCTGGCGCGGGCGGTCGATCTGCGCGACGGCGAGCGCTTGCTCGACGTCGGCTGCGGCACCGGCATCGGCAGCCAGCTCGGGCGCGGGCACTACGTCGGCTTCGATCCCGATCCGGGCAGCGTCGTGTTGGCGCGCCGCTTCTACCCGCATGCCGGTCACGAGTTTGCCGCCATGGCGGCGCCCGACCTCGGCTTCCGCGCCGCCGCCTTCGACAAGGCGATGCTGATCAACATGGTGCACCACCTCGACGACGCGATCCTCGACGGCCTGCTCGGCGAGCTGCGCCGCATCGTGCGCGGCCGCGTCTGCGTGCTCGATGGCGCTCCCGACATCGCCAACCCGGTCGAGCGCTTCTTCATCGCCCACGATCGCGGCCGCCACGTCCGCCCCCGCCCGGCGCTGCGTGCCGCCCTGGCGCGCCACTACCGGGTCGCCGACGAGCAGGTCTTCCACAACGCCATCCACACCACCGCCCAGGTGCTGTTCACCCTCGAGCGCTGAGGCGCCGGCGCCACGCCCCACAGCGCCGCCGCATCCGGCGGGTGCGGCGGCAAGGGCTCAGACCGACGGCTTGCCGGCGGACGGCTTCTTGGCCGGCGGATACGGTGTGCGGCGCGACCGGTCGGCCTGCAGGAAGGTGGGACGGGCGACCGTGATGGCGGTGCGGCAGCGCGGGCACGCGGGATTCATCTGACTGCCGGTGATGCCCTCGAGATACGACAGCGCGGCGTTGCAGTGCGGACACGGACCAAACCAGGCGGACGACATGGAGGCGGCTCCCTGTGTGCTGTCCCAAGCTGACAGCCGGTTGCCTCCTCCTCCACCTTCCACACCACTCCGCGATCACTATGGCGGTCCGCGTCGCAAACACAAGGCGGGCGGCGCGCCGGCGGCTGCGCCGCCCGCGGCCCGGCGCGACGGGAAAGTGATTGCTCGACCGTTACGGGGCGTGGAATAAGGGGCGTTGTGCCCGCGTCCGAGATCGAGATTTCCATCATCGTCCCGTGCCTGAACGAGGGCGAGAACGTCCTCGAGCTGGCCGACCGCGCCCGCGCCGTCTTCGAGTCGCGCGGCCTCGCCGGCGAGGTCGTGTTCGTCAACGACGGCAGCACCGACAACACCGGCGCGCTGATCGACGGCCTGGCCGCGCAGCACGACTGGGTACGCGCCGTGCACCACCCGCACAACCTCGGCATGGCGGCCGGGTGGCAGAGCGGCGGCCAGGCGGCGCGCGGGCGCTACGTCGTGGTGATGGACGGCGACCTGCAGTACCTGCCGGAGGACGTCTACCGCCTCTATCGCCAGCTCAAGTACACCAACGCCGACGTCGTGCAGGGCTGGCGCAGCCACATCGGCCGCGAGCGCGGGCCGCGCTACTGGATGAGCCGGGTGCTCGACATCATGCTCGGCCTGCTGTTCAGCATGCGCCTGCGCGACATCAAGTCGGGCTTCTTCATCTGCGAGCGCGACGTCTTCCTGCACATCCTCAAACACCGCTTCCGCTACGCCTACTTCCAGACCCTGGTGATCGTCTCGGCGCACCACAAGGGCTACCGCGTCGAGCAGATCGAGACGCTCTTCGTCGAGCGCAAGCTGGGCCAGTCGTTCATCTCCAACCTGCCGGTGCGGCTGGTGTTCAACACCCTGCTCGACCTCGCCAAGGGCGCGCTGGAGTTCCGCCTGCTGCAGGGACACACCGACGTGCTGGCGGACTTCCTCGCCAGCCATCCGCCGGCGCGCGATCCCGAGCCCCTGGCGCTGTGGCGACGCGCCTACCTGCGCGTCTTCGCCTGGCTGATGCCGTTCCATCACTGGGTCGTGTCGTTCCCGGCGCTGCGCTACTACCACCAGCTCAGCCGCACCCAGTGGTGCACGCCGGAGCAGATCCGCGCCCTGCAGGAACAGCGGCTGCGCGAGCTGATCCGCACCGTGCACCGGCACGTGCCGTACTACCGCGAGCTGTTCGACCGGCTCGGCATCGAGCCCGACTCGATCCAGACGCTGGAGGACCTGCAGCGCATCCCGCCGCTCACCAAGGACGACATCCGCCACAATCTGCACTTCGACCTGATGTCGGACCGCCACGACAAGCGGCAGATGCTGCCGATCACCACCAGCGGCTCCACCGGCGAGCCGCTCACCCTCTACGCCGACAAGACCCAGCTGGAGATGCGCTGGGCGACGACCATCCGCAACATCGAGTGGAGCGGCTACCGCTTCGGCGACCGCCAGGTGCGGCTGTGGCACTCGACCCTCGGCATGAGCGGCATCCAGGCGTTCAAGGAGCGCTTCGACGCCGTGCTGATGCGCCGCAAGTTCTTTCCCGCCTTCGAGATGAACGAGCAGACCATCGGCCAGTACGTCGAGTTCCTGCGCCAGAAGAAGCCGGTGCTGATCGACGGCTACGCCGAGGCGTTCAACCTCATCGCCACCTACCTGCGCGACGCCAAGGTCGACGGCATCCGCCCGAAGGGCATCATCTCCTCGGCGCAGACGCTGTCGAAGGACAGCCGCGCGGTGATCGAGCAGGCCTTCGGCGCCAAGGTGTTCGACAAGTACGGCAGCCGCGAGTTCAGCGGCATCGCGCACGAGTGCGAGGCGCACAGCGGGCACCACGTCAACGCCGAGTCGTACATCGTCGAGATCGTGCGCGACGGCCGCCCGGCGGCGCCGGGCGAGACCGGCGAGGTGCTGGTCACCGACCTGACCAACACCGCCGTGCCGCTGATCCGCTACAAGCTCGGCGACCTCGCCACCGCCACCGATGCGGTCTGCCCGTGCGGTCGCGGCCTGCCGCTGATCGGCGAGATCCAGGGCCGCGCCCAGGCGATCATCATCGGCACCAACGGCTGCTTCCTGCCCGGCACCTTCTTTGCCCACCTGCTGAAGGACTACGGCCACATCCTCAAGCAGTTCCAGGTGGTGCAGGAGCGCCTCGGCGCGATCGATTTCAACATCGTGCGCGGCCCGCGCTTCTCCGAGCACGAGCTGGAGAAGATCCTGGTCCTGTTCCGCCAACACCTCGGCGAGGACATGGAGATCACCGTGCACGAGGTCGACGCGATCGCCCTGGTGCGCACCGGCAAGCACCGCCACAGCGTCTCCAAGCTGCAGATCACCCCCGAGGTCTTCGCCCGCTACCGCATGCGCAGCGAGGCCCTGCACGACACGCCGGCGCCGCCCGACGAACGCCAGCGCCGCGAGGGCTGAGCGGCGCGCGTCGTGGCGGGCGCGCGGCCACGGCCACGGATTACGCGGATCGGGGTTGCTCGCGATCCGTGTAATCCGTGGCCAAACGCTCGCGACGACTCACGGCGGATCTCTGCGCGCCAGCAGCAGCATCGAGGTGAGCTGCGGCGCGTAGGGCACCACGTCGTAGTGCTCGCCGATCCACTTGGCGAGCGGGTCGTTGACCGTGTCGTAGGAGAGCAGCAGCACCACCACGTACGGCGGCGGCTGCTCCTGCAGGCGCGCGGCGGTCTCCTCGAGGCGCTCGCGACGGTGGAAGCGCGGCGACAGGTGCTGGTAGCGGGTCGGGTTGTGCGCGCCGGCGAGCAGGTAGGGCGCCGCCAGGTTGTAGGCGAACAGGGCGCGGTCGCCGCCGGCGTCGAGCCGCTGGCGCAGCGCGTCCACCAGCGCCACCTCCGTCGGTTGGGCGAAGCGCAGCCGGCCGAAGGCGGTGTCGTGCTCGAGCGGATAGGCGGCGTGCGCCATTGCCTGGTGCCGCCACAGCGGCGGCGCCAGCGCGGCGAGCCCGACGGCGGTGAGGCCGAGCCCGACGGCGGCGCCGGGGCGCGCCGGCAGCGCGGCGAGCAGGCGCTCGACGCTGGCGGCGGCGGCGACCGCGGCGAGCGGCAGGATGAAGGCGACGTGCACCGCGTCGGGGTAGTACCAGATCGAGAAGATCGCCGTGGCACCGAGCACGCCGATCGCCAGGTCGCAGCGCAGCGCCCGCCGCCGCTGTCCGCGCACCAGTTCCCAGAGCGCCGCGGCGAGCGGCACGGCGAAGGCCCAGGGCAGGCCGCGCAGCACCGCCGGCCAGGTGTAGGCGGGCAGCTGCAGGGTCAGCGCGCCGAAGCCGGCCCACGGCATCGGTGCCCGCTTGGCGTTGTATTCCTGCAGCGGGTAGCGGACCAGCGCATCGTAGACCGGATCGACGCCGGCGCCGAGCAGCACCAGCGCGGCACACGGCAGGAAGACGACGGCGAAGCCGATCGCCAGCCAGAGGCAGCGCTGCGCGCCGCGCCCGAGCCAGCCGGGCAGCCGGTCGCGCGCCTCGCCGAGCGCGTCGAGCCCGACCAGCAGCGCGCTGCCGGCGCCGAACACCACGCCTTTCTGTTGCTGGGTGACGACCAGCAGCGCCACCAGTCCGCCGAGCACGGCGGCGGTGGCCGGCCGCTCGCTCCACGGCACGCGCAGCGCGGCCCACAGCAGCAGCATGCAGCCGGCGGTGGCGAACCAGTGCGGGCTGGCGATCGGCCAGATCGAGAAGGCCAGCGCCGGCGCGCTCGCCGCGCCGACCAGCGCCAACCCGCGCCGCGCCCCGGCGCCGCGCGCCGCGGCATAGATCAGCAGCGCGATGGCGCCGTGCACCGCCGCCATCACCAGGCGGGCGGTCCAGACCTGCGTGCCGAAGAGCCGGAAGGCGAGGCCCATGACGTACCAGGGCAGCGGCGTGACGAACTGAAAGAAGTCGCGGTACATCACCTCGCCGGTGCGGATGCGCTCCGCCTCGTAGAGGAAGTACGACTCGTCGGCGAGGCCGAGGCTGCGCGGCCAGGCGGCCACGTAGGCCACCGTGGCGGCGAACAGCAGCAGCGCCAGGCCGGTGTCGCGCCGCGTCCACGGCGGCGAAAGCGTCGTTGACAGCAGAGCGCGGACGATGCGAGAAAAATCGAATCCAGTCAACGCGGCGCCGCGCGCCGGTTCGCCGAAATGCACGCCCCCACCCCGCACGCCACCGCCGCTCCGGTCACCGAGATCGTCGCCTGTCCGTTCTGCGGCGGCAGCGCGACGCGGCCGCTCACCGGCCAGCTGGCCGACGAGGAGAGCGCCCACCTCGACGAGCCGTTCGGCTCACTGCGCTTCCAGTTCGTCGCCTGCACCGCCTGCGACACCGCCTACCTGCGCGAGCGCCCGGCGGCGGACCAGATCTGGCGCTTCTACCAGGGCGAGTACTGCTGCTATCAACCGCTCGACGCGCGCGGCCCGATCATCCGGGCGCTGGTCGACGTCACCACCCGCCTGCAGCTGCGCACGCTGCGCCGCCTGATGCCGCCGGGCAGCGACCTGATGGTCGACTACGGCTGCGGCATCGGCACCTGGCTGCGCCTGCTGCGCCAGGCCGGCGCGCCGTGGCGCCTGCTCGGCACCGAGGTGTCGGAGGATCTGGTCGCGCGCGCCCGCGCGCAGGGCATCGAGGCGGTGGTGGCCGACGAGCACACGCTCGGGCGCCACGTCGCCGCGGGCAGCGCCGGCATCATCAACCTGCACCACGTCATCGAGCACGTGCCCGATCCGCTGGCGCTGTTCGCGGCGCTGCGCGAGGCGCTGGCGCCGGGCGGCGTGGTGATCGGCCAGACGCCCGACCGCGCCAGCCTGGAGGCGCGCCTGTTCGGCGATCTGTGGCCGCAGTGGCACGTGCCGCGCCACCTGGTGCTGTTCGACCCGCCGACCATGCGCCGCTTCGCCGAGCGCGCCGGCTTCGAGGTGGTGCGCATCGCCGGCTCGCCCTCCGGCGCGACGCAGTGGAGCGGCGGCACGCTGCGCGCCCTGGCGCGTTGGCGCGGGCGTCCGTTCCGCGGCATCCACGAGCCGCTCTACCCGGCGCTGATGCTCGCCTTCGCGCCGCTATCGGTGGCGCAGTCGCTGGTCGGCTCGACCAGCCACATGGACTTCATCCTGCGCAAACCGGCGGCGCCGCCCGCGGTCGCGGTCGGCGGCGGGGCGGCGCGCGAGCCGAT
>JANRJF010000171.1:0-11585 GCA_033764095.1 Deltaproteobacteria bacterium
AGCGCCGCGGCGGCGCCGGCGGCGAACAGCCGCAGGCCGCGCTGCGCGGCGCGCAGACCGGCGTGCGCCGCGGTCGCCAGGTCGCCGCCCAGTGCCGCGTGCTGCGCCAGGTCCGCCGCCAAGTCGTCGTCGGTCGCGCCGAGCCGCGGCAGCGCCCGCGCCAGGCGCAGGTGCATCAGGCGCCGGCGCGGCTCGGAGAGCTCCCCGTAGACTGCCTGGCGGACGACGTCGTGCGCGAACTCGTAGCCGACGACGCTGCCGGGCTCGTCGCCGCGCGGGCGCAGCAGCGCGTGCCGCTCCAGTCCCTCCAACGCCAGGACCAGGCGGGGCGCGTCGAGCTCGGCGACCGCGCCGAGCCAGGCGACGTCGATGGGGCGGCCGATCACCGCGCTCCAGCGCAGCAGCTCGACCGCGTCGGCCGGCAGGCGCTCGATGCGGTCGCGCACCAGCCGGCGCAGCGTCGACGGCAGCCCCGCCTGGCGATGCGGCAGCGAGCGCGCCACCTCCAGGGCGAAGAGCGGGTTGCCGGCGCTCTCGGCGAAGACGCGCTGCGCATCGGCCGCCGCCGCGCCGCCGACCAACGCCGCGGTCGCCGCCGGGCTGAGCGGACCGACGTCGAGCTCCTCCAGGCCGGCGTCGTGCCGCAGGCCGCGCAGCAGGCGCGCGATCGCCGGATTGTCGTCCAGCTCGCCGGC
Organism: Deltaproteobacteria bacterium; assembly: GCA_033764095.1. Taxonomy (GTDB): domain Bacteria; phylum Desulfobacterota; class Binatia; order HRBIN30; family CADEER01; genus JBDTMT01. The sequence continues at coordinate 696 of JANRJF010000171.1, forward strand.
GCGCGCCGCCAGCGCCAGCAGCACCGGGCGGTGGCGGCTCATGCGCGCCGCGTAGTGCAGCAGCTCGGCCGAGGCCTCGTCGCACCACTGCACGTCGTCGAAGGCGAGCAGCACCGGCGGCGCGCTGTGCGCGCGCGCCGCCAGCAGCTCGACGACGGCGCCGAACAGGCGATCGCGGCTCGGCGCCGCGGTGGCAGCGCCGGCGCCGAGCTCGGGCAGCAGCGGCGCCAGGTCGCGGCCCAGCGTCGGGCCGATCGCCGTCGCCGGCAGGCGGCGCAACGCATCGAGCCACGGCCCATACGGCCGCCCGCTCTCCGCCTCGTAGGCGGCGCCGTCGAGCACCGTGCCGCCGCGCGCCGCGACCGCGCCGGCCAGCGCGCCGAGCAGCGAGGTTTTGCCGATGCCCGCTTCGCCGCTGAGCAGCACCGCGGCCAGGCCGCGGCGCGCGGAGACCGCATCGAGCAGGGCGTGCAGACGCGCCAGCTCCTCCTCCCGACCGACCAGCGCCGGCGGACGCGGCAGGCGGTCGGGCACCGCCGGCGCGCCGGCCGCGGGGGCCGCGGCGGTGCGCGGCACGCCGATCTCGCCCCAGGCCTGGCGCAGCAGTGCCCCATCCCCGGCACCGAGCTCGCCCAGCAGGCGCATCGCCGCGTGCACATGCTGCTCCGCCTCGCGCCCGCGCTCGCAGGCGGCGAGCAGCCGCACCAGTGTCACCTGCGCCGCCTCGTCGAGCGGATCGAGCTGCGCCAGGCTGCGGGCGAACGGCAGGGCGCGCTCGGGCGCGTCCGCCAGGCGCTCGACCAGGAGTCCAAGCAGGCGCGCGTGCAGGCGGCGCGCCTCCTCGCGCACGCCCAGGCACCAGCTCTGGAAGGCGAGGAAATCGGGCAGCTCGAGGCCCTCCAGGAAGGGGCCGCGCACGATCTCGGCGAGCTCCAGCAGGCGCGCCAGCGGCGGCGGGTCGGCGGTGCCGGCGAGCGATTCGCGCAGCGCGAAGAGGTCGACCGCGGCGCCGGCCAGCGCGACACCGATCGTCTCGCGCTCGCCGACCAGGCGCGGCGCGTCGGGCTCGTCGACCAACGGGCGCAGCTTGCTCAGGCTCCAGCGCAGCGCCGCGCGCGGGTCGTCGGCGACGTCCCACAACAGGTCGCACAGGCGGTCGCGCCGCTGCGGCTTCTCCGTCACCACCAGATAGGCGAGCAGGGCGCGGGTCTTCTTCGACTGCGGCAGCGCCAGCCGCTGCGCACCGCGCCACAGCTCCATCTCTCCCAGCAGGCGGATGCTGAGCCCCGCCGCCGGCTTTCGCTTCGGCTTCGCCATCGACGAGCGGACCGCACCAGGCGCGCGGCGCGCGCGGCCGATGTATCCGGCGGCGGCGCCAATTTCCACGCCCGCTCCAACGGCGATTCACACGCTCGGCTCGCTACACCTGCGCCATCGACAACGCGCCGCGACGGCGCACGACGAAAGGAGACGACGATGACGCAGTACAGCTACCAGGACGTCCTGGCCGTGTCGGAACGCATCCACTGGCGGGTCGAGGACCTGATCGGCGGCGAGCACCGCCTCGACTTCACCCGGCCGTTCCTGCCCGAGGCGCTGGCGCGGGTGGAGCCGCTCGACTTCCTCTGCGCCGCCGAGCGCCGCACGCTCAACCAGATCCGCGGCCACGGCTACCTCTACATCTTCGGGCTGGTCGAGGAGTTCATCCTGCCGTTCGTGCTCGACCACGCGCGGCCGCAGCTGCAGGGCGACGACTACCGGGTGCGCGCGCTGCTGCGCTTCGCCAGCGAGGAGGCCAAGCACATCCACCTCTTCAAGCGCTTCGGCGAGAGCTTCCGCGACGGCTTCGGCACGCCGTGCGAGGTGATCGGCCCGCCGCAGGAGATCGCCCGCGCGGTGCTCGCGCACCATCCGCTCGCCGTCGCGCTGGTCATCCTGCAGATCGAGTGGATGACGCAGGCGCACTACGTCGAGAGCATCCGCGACGACCGCGCCCTCGATCCCTGCTTCACCAGCCTGCTGCGCCACCACTGGATGGAAGAGGCGCAGCACGCCAAGCTCGACACGCTCATGGTCGAGGCGCTCGGCGCCGTCTGCCGGGCGACCGACCTGGAGCGCGCCTTCGCCGACTACGGCAAGATCGGCGCACTGCTCGACGGCGGCCTGGCGCAGCAGGTGCAGTTCGACCTCGCCGCCTTCGAGCGCGCCAGCGGCCGGCGGCTCAGCGACCGCGAACGCGAGAGCTTCGTCGCCGTGCAGCGCCAGGCCACCCGCTACACCTTCCTCGGCTCGGGCATGACGCACGCCAACTTCCTCGCCACCGTCGAGGCGCTCAACCCCGCGGCGCGCGCCCAGATCGAGGCGCAGGCGCCGCAGTTCTGCTGACTAGCAGCCATCAGCTCTCAGCTGTCGGCTTTCAGCTCATTGGGACGAACCCAACCATCTAGAGGAGGACACATGACCACCACCGCTACCCAGATGAAGCCCGCTCCGATCAACGGCATCGACGTCGAGGCGTTGTCCGGCGTGGTGCGCGACGTCACCGCCGACCCGGCCAAGGGCCTGGTCGAGTTCCGCGTCAACTCGGCGTGGATGGGGCAGACGCGCAGCCGCACCACCGTCGATGCCTACCGCATCGGCGGCCAGGAGGTGCGGCGCCACTTCAGCGTCGACGCCGACGAGCCGTTCGAGCTGCTCGGCACCAACCGCGCCGCCAACCCGCAGGAGCTGCTGATGTCGGCCTTCAACGCCTGCATCATGGTCGGCTACGTCGTCGGCGCCTCGTGCGAGGGCATCACGCTCGACTCGCTGGCGATCGAGACGCGCGGCACGCTCGACCTGCGCGGCTTCCTTGGCATCGACGCGCAGGTGCCCGCCGGCTACGAGGCGATCCAGGTGACCGTGCGCATCAAGGGCGACGGCACCGCCGCCCAGTTCGCCAAGATCCACGACACCGTGCGGCGCACCTCGCCGAACTGGTTCAACATCACGCGGCCGGTGCGCGTCGACGCGGAGCTGGTCGTCGAGGCCTAGGCGCGCTCACCACGAAGGCACCAAGGCCCAGCGCGCTTCGTGCTGCCTTGGTGCCTTTGTGTCTTTGTGGCGACACCGAGGGGCCGGCTGGCGCATCCTGTACACGGGAGGCCCGCGATGGTAGCTCGCCGCATGCTCAGGACGACGATCAACGTACTCGCGCTGGCGTTCGTCTTCGCCGCCGGGGTCGCCTGCTTCGGCCTGTTTGGCAGCTCGAAGGACGACGCCGTGCCGGCCAACTGCGCCACCCTCACCGGGCAGGCGAAGATCGACTGCGAGAACCAGCAGCAACGGAAATAGGATGCCGGCGGCCTACGGCCTGTTCGCCGCCGCCGGCTGCGTCGTCGCGGTGCTGTGGCTGCACGCGCACCGCGAGCGGATCGGCGTCAGCGAGGGCGAGTTCTGGGCGGCGATGTGGACGCTGCTCGCCGGCGGCGTGATCGGCGCCAAGCTGCTCTTCCTGTGGCTCGGCTGGGAGCACTACGCACGCGGCGAGTTGCGCTTCTGGGCCGACTTCCGCGTCGGCTTCGTGTTCTTCGGCGGGCTGCTCGGCGCCGCCGCCGCCGGCGCGCTGTTCGCCTGGCGCCGCGGCCTGAGCTTCCTGCGCGGCGCCGACTATTTCGCCGTCGCGCTGCCGCTCGGCCACGCCATCGGCCGCGTCGGCTGCTGGGTCGCCGGCTGCTGCCACGGGCGCGACGGCCATCCGGTGCAGCTCTACGAATCGGCCGGCCTGGCGCTGATCGCCTGGAGCGGCGCGCAGGTGGTCGCGCGCGTCGAGGCCGGCGCCGCGCCGCGCGGCAGCGCCTTCCGCCTCTACCTCGGCCTGTACGGCGCGCTGCGCCTGCTGCTCGACCCGCTGCGCGGCGACGGCCGGCCGGAGCGCCTCCTCGGCCTCTCGCATCAGCAGGGCATCGCGCTGCTGCTGATCGCGGTGGCGCTGGCGTGGAGCTGGGCGGTCGGCCGTCAGCGATTGGCCCGCAGCACTGATCTTCGCCCAGCTGAGCGCTGACGCCCGACTGCTACTCCGGCCGCTGCCCGGGCTGCGCGTTCAGCGTCCAGTCGTAGTCGAGGTACTCGATCGGCGGCTTCTGCTCGAGCAGCCAGGTGCGCTCCGGCTCCTCGACATAGCGCGCGACGAAGCCGCGCACGCGGTCGTCGCTGCCGCCGAAGTCGTCGCGGAACCATTTGAAGATCGACGACAGCCTGACCGCCGGCGCGCCGGCGCGGATCTGGTTGCGCAGCGGATCGCGCAGGAAGGCGCGCGCCGCGGCGTCGAGGTCGGCGTCGAGCGTCGCCGCCGTCCAGGCCTGGCGGCGTAGCTTCGGGCAGCTGGTCGAGGCGCAGACCAGCGCGAAGTGGATGCGCGGCTCGCCGGCCGGTCGGATGATCTGGTTCTCGACCGCGTCCGGCGTGCGCGGCTTGCCCGCCAGCTCGAGCTCGTAGCGGTAGAAGAGCCCGTACCGCGAGAGGAGCGACTCGGCCGAGCGCCCCTGCAGCACGGCGTTGACGATCGCGGCGTTGTAGGCGTTGAGCCAGAAGGCGAGCTGGTCGTCGCGCGACCAGCCGTTCGGCTGCGCGGTGGCCAGCGTGGTGAGATAGGCGGCCAGCGCCGGCCGCGACTGTGCCGCCAGGTCGCGGTAGGCGACCTGGCCCTGCTCGTCCACGTAGCGACCGAGCAGCGCGCTCCAGTCGTCGTGGTCGAGCGCCGCCGCCCGCGTCGCGACGCACAGCGCCATGAGCAGCAGCCAGGCGCGAGCCGGCAGCAAGGCGCGACGAGCGATGCGCGCCGAGGCCCGGGCGCTGCGGCGGCGCTGCGTCGTCGCCACCCGCATCGCTCGGCGCGCGTCGCTCATCGCTTGTCCGCGAAGCGGTAGAGGTTGTTGAAGGCGCAGAACGAATACACCCCCTGCGCGCCGCTGATGCCGTAGGCGCAGGCCTGCACGCGCGCGGCGTCGAGCGCGTCGCGCTCCATGAAGCTCTTGGCGAACAGCAGCAGGTGCGGGGTGCGCAGCACGTTGAGCGGGTTGTGGCCGAAGATCGGCGCCGCCTTGGCGATCAGGCGCCAGGCCTGGGGGCGGCACAGGTGGCGGGCGAAGAACGCCGGCTTGCCGGCGAACAGGTCGAGCACGGTGTCGCGCCGGTCGTCGCCGAGGAAGGCGAGCAGGTCGTCGCGCGTGATGTAGCTGAACAGCGACTCGACGCGGTCGCCGACCGCGAAGACGAACGACATCGCGTTGCAGCGCGGGTCGCCCATGTGCTCGGAGCGGAAGCTGGCGGCGGGCACGCCGGACTGCGCCTCGATGCGCTGCAGCAGGTCCGCCAGCGCGTAGCCGTCGCCCGGCGTGTCGACATCGAAGCGCCCGGTGAAGCGCGTCGCCGACTGGAAGTTCACCGCCCGCACCGTGTCGATGTTGGCGAGCGCGAAGCGCACCACGTCGCCGAGCTCGTCGTCGTTGACGCCGCGCGCCACCGCGACCGCCAGCGTGACGCACAGCTTCGCCCGCCGCGCCGCGGCGATGGCGCCGTGCCGCACGGCGGTCATGTCCTGGCCGCGGATGGCGAGATAGGTGGCGCGCCGCAGCCCGTCGAACTGCAGGTAGACGGCGGTCAGCCCGGCGGCGGCGAGCTCGTCGAGCAGCGCCGGCCGCTGGCTGATGCGGATGCCGTTGGTGATCAGCTCGATGTTGCGGTAGCCGAGCGCGCGCGCCGTCGCGACGATCGCCGGCAGCTCGCGATGCACGGTCGGCTCGCCGCCGCTCAGCTGGATCGGGACCGGCGTGCGCGTCACCGCCAGCAGCCGCTCCAGCCGCTGCCGCACCTCGGCCACCGGCACGTCGTGCGCCGGGTTGTTGGCATCGGAGAAGCACACCGGACAGTCCATGTTGCAGCGATTGGTGATCTCCACCATCGCCATCATCGGCCGCGACTGGCCGGGCACGAATTGTCCGAAGCGTGGGTTCATCGCGTCGGCGCCGGTTACCACCAGGACGCCCAAGACACCAAGCAGATGCGAGCCGGGTGGCGGTGGTGTCGGCGCAGCGCGAGAAACCGCCGCCCGCCTCACCGCATCCGACGCCGCATGACGCGCATCGTGGTTCTCGGCGGCGGGTTCGCAGGCATCTACGCGGTGATGGAGCTGGAGCGGATGCTCGGCCGCGACCGCGACGTGCAGATCACCCTGGTCAACCAGGACAACTACTTCGTCTTCACCCCGCTGCTGCACGAGGTGGCGGCGTCGGACCTCGACCTCACCCACATCGTCAACCCAATCCGCAAGCTGCTGCGCCGCGCCGCGTTCTTCCACGGCGAGGTGCTGGAGATCGATCTGCCCGGCAAGGCGGTGGTGGTGACGCACGGCGTCGAGTCGGACCATCCGCACCGGCTGGAGTACGACCACCTGGTGCTGGGGCTCGGCGCGGTGACCAACTTCTTCGACACGCCCGGCCTGGCCGAGCGCGCCTTCACCATGAAGACGCTCGGCGACGCGATCGCCCTGCGCAACCGCATCATCGACGGGCTGGAGGAGGGCGACTTCGAGTGCTGCCCGCACATGCGGCGCCGCATGCTCACCTTCGTCGTCGCCGGCGGCGGCTTCGCCGGCGTCGAGACGGTGGCGGCGGTGCACGACTTCCTGCACGACGCGCTGCCGCACTATCGCAACCTGACGCCGGCGGACGTGCGCGTCGCGCTGGTGCATCCGGGCGCCGTGGTGCTGCCGGAGCTGAGCGAGCGGCTCGGCCGCTATGCGCAGGAGAAACTGGCGGCGCGCGGCGTCGAGCTGCACCTGCAGACCAAGGTGAGCGCCTTCGACGCCGACGGCGTGCTGCTCTCCGACGGCACCCGCATCTCCACCGCCAACCTGGTGTGGACCGCCGGCAGCTCGCCGAACCCGCTGCTCGAGGGGCTGCCCTGCGCCCGCCAGCGCGGGCGGGTGTGCGTCGACGAGTTCCTGCAGGTGCCGGAGTGGCCCGGCGTGTGGAGCCTCGGCGATTGCGCCGTGGTGCCCGACCGCACCACCGGCGGCGTCTGCCCGCCGACCGCGCAGCACGCCAGCCGGCAGGGCAAGCTGCTCGCCCACAACATCGCCGCGACGCTGCGCGGCCGCGCGCTGCGGCCCTTTCACTTCCGGACGCTCGGCCAGCTCGCCTCGATCGGCCGCCGCACCGGCGTGGCCAACATCCTCGGCGTCAACTTCTCCGGCTTCGTCGCCTGGTGGCTGTGGCGCACGATCTACCTGCTCAAGCTGCCGCGCCTCGAGCGCAAGCTGCGCGTCGCCCTGGACTGGACTCTCGACCTGCTCTTCACCAAGGATCTCGTCCAATGTCCGACCAGCCGGGCGGCAGGTGCCGAGCGCTGAGCGACGAGCGATGAGCGGCGCCGGCTCCCCGCTCATCGCTCGTCGCTCATCGCTCGGCACTCAACTGCAGCGCGCGCGGGTCGCCGTCGCGGCGGTCTTCTTCGTCAACGGCGCGGTGCTGGCGAGCTGGGTGCCGCACATTCCGTTCGTCAAGGCGCGGCTGGCGATCGGTGACGGCGCGCTCGGGGTGGTGCTGCTGGCGATGGCGTGCGGCGCGCTGTGCGCGCTGTCGATCGCCGGCTGGCTGGTGGCGCGCCACGGCAGTCGGCGCGTCACCTGCGCCGCCGGCTACGGGCTCTGCGCCCTGATGCCACTGCCGGTACTGGCCGCGCTGGCGCTGCCGGCGGCGATGCCGCGCGCGGCGCCGGGGCTGGTGGCGCTGGCGTTGTTCGCGCTCGGCGCCGCCAACGCCACCCTCGACGTGGCGATGAACGCCCAGGCGGTGGTGGTCGAGACCAACTACGCGCGCGCCATCATGTCGTCGTTCCACGGCCTGTTCAGCCTCGGCGGCCTGGCCGGCGCCGCCGCCGCCGGCATCGCGACCCAGCTCGGCCTGGCGCCGGCCCCGCACGTGCTGGGCAGCGCGCTGCTCGGCGGCGCCGTCGTGCTGCTGGCGCAGCGCTGCCTGGTGCGGGTGGCGCCGGCGGCCGGTCACACGCCGGTCTTCGTGCGCCCCGCCGGCCGACTGCGCTGGCTCGGCCTGCTCGCCTTCGCGGCGCTGATGGCGGAGGGCGCGATGGCCGACTGGAGCGCGGTGTACCTGCACGACGGGCTCGATGCGACGCCGGGGCTGGCTGCCGCCGGCTTCGCCGCCTGCGCGCTGCTGATGGCAGTCGGGCGACTCACCGGCGACCGGGCGGTACGCGCCTGGGGCGCGCCCGCGGTGCTGCGCGCCTCCGGCCTGCTCGCCGCGCTCGGGCTCGGTGCCGCGCTGCTCGCCGGCCGGGTCGCCGCCGCCATCGTCGGCTGCGGCCTGGTCGGCCTCGGCGTCGCCAACGCGGTGCCGATCCTGTTCAGCCGCGCCGGCCGCGAGCCGGGAGTCGATCCCGCCGTCGGCCTCGCCGCGGTGGCCAGCACCGGCTACCTCGGCTTCCTCGCCGGTCCACCGCTGATCGGCCTGATCGCCGAGCTCGCCGGCCTGCCGCTCGGGCTCGGCGTCGTCGCGCTCGCCTGCGCGCTGCTCGCCGCCGGCGCCGGCGCGGTGGCGGACGAGCGCGCCGCCGATGCGCCGGCGGACGCGCCGGCGATCAACCACTCGTGAGCGCGTGGTCGCGAAACCGCGCGCCGGCCGCGACACTCTCACCCCGCATGCACACGATGCGCATCGCGGTTCTTCTCGCTCTGCTCGCGCCGCCGGCCGGTGCGGCGACCCTCGAGGTCGGCCCCGGCAGCTCGATCCAGGCGGCTATCGACGCGGCCGGCGACGGCGACCTGGTTCGCGTCGCGGCCGGTACGTTCTCCGAGGACATCGACTTTCGCGGCAAGGCGATCACCGTGGTCGGCGCCGGCGCGGCGAGCACGCTGCTGCACGGCAGCGGCCGCGGCCCGGTGGTGACCTTCGCCGGCGGCGAGGGGCCCGACGCGGTGCTCGACGGGCTCACCATCACCGGCGGCGTCGCGCTGCGCGGCGGCGGCGTGCGTATCGTCGGCAGCAGCCCGACCGTGCTGCGCACCATCATCGCCGGCAACGCCGCCGTCGAGCGCGGCAGCGGCGTGTACGTCGAAGCGTCGCAGGCGTCGCTGCGCAACAACCTGATCGTGTACAACCGCAGCGCCGGCGGCGATCCGCACTCGGTCGAGATCCAGGACGGCGCGCCGCGCCTGGTCAACAACACCATCGCGCGCGGCGACAGCAACGGCATCATCGTGCGCGGCGTCGCGGCGCCGCTGATCGTCAACAACGTCATCGCCTACAACGGCTCGAGCGGCGCCGGCGGCCGGCGCGGCCGCGGCATCTGCGACTTCAGCGGCGGCCGCGCCCGCATCCGCTACAACGTCTTCTCGCGCAACCGCATCGCCGCGCTGCTCACCGACGGCACCGACTTCCACCGCATCCGCGCTGCCGAGGCGCGCATCGCGCCACCGCGCCTGGAGGGCAACCGCGACGGCCGGCCGAGCTTCCCGCGCACGCTGCCGCGCGAGGTGGCGGACGCGCGCCTGCCGGAGCACTTCCGCCTGCGCGCCGGCGCCGCGTCGCGCGCCATCGACGCCGGCGATTCCGACCCGGCCTACGCGGACCGCGACGGCAGTCGCAACGACGTCGGCTTCACCGGCGGCCCGGACGCCTGGTGATCTCACGGCCGGCGCCGCCGCTGCGATTCGACCACGCCGGATACGAGGCGTCCCTTCTGGCCCGGGTCCGCGCGCCCCGCCCCCTGCCGGTTACGGCGGCGGACTGTTCGCCACCGCCGCCACCGGCGGCGCGGCGGCGACCTCGGGCGGGATCGGCAGCGCGTCGAAGATGCGACGCGCGAACATGCCGTAGCCGATCGGCGTCGGATGGATCACATCGAGGCGCGGGCCACGGTAGACGAGCAGCGGGGTGTGCTCGGCCTCGGCCACCTCGTGCAGCGCCTGGACATACGGTCCATCGCTGCCGCCGATCGCCGCCGCCCCCCACTCGGGCAGGAAGCTGATCAGCAGCACCTCGGCGCCAGCTGCCCGGCTGACGTCGACGATCGTCCGCAGGTAGTCGGCGAAACGCTCGACCGACACGCGCGGCGCCCCGTGGCCCGGTGCCGCCTCGCCGCGAAACCGCGTGCGCGCCCAGCTCCAGGCGACCGAGCGGTAGGTCAGCCAATCGTCAATCTTCAGCAGCACCGCATGGCGTCGCTCGGCGGCGATCTTCTCCTCGATGTTCCCGCCCGGGCTGCCGTCATTGAATCCGAAGCCGATTATCACCAGATCGGGCTTGAGCGCCAGGCCGTATCGCTTCAGCCAGGTGAGGCCCTGGTAGCTGGTGTAGCCCGGCACCCCGGCGTTGATCACCTCGAAACGCGGCCCCTTGTTGAGGTCGAGCAGGTGCTGCAGCACCGCCGGGTAGCTCTCGTGCTGCGCGGCGCCCCATCCCCAGGTACTGGAGTCACCGAGCGCCAGAATCCGGAACGGTCGATCCTCGCGCAGCTCGTCGCCGCGCAGCCCGAGCGCGTTGGTGGTGAAGTCGGTATCCGCGAGACGCGCCTGGCACGAGGGTCGGAAGGTGAAGCTCAGGTCGGGGTCGCGCTGCATGCAGGTGGTCGGCGAGGGACCGAGGATGAACGGCCGCGCGACTCCGGCCACGCGCACGCCCAGCTCGATCGCAAGCGCCGTTCCGAGTGCGGCTACCAGCGCGAGCGTGACCCGCGCGAGCCAACGCATCGACTACGAGGCGCTGCGCAGGTTGCGGACCGCGTCGCCCTTGCCGTCGCCCTTGCCGGGGATGCCCCACAGCGAGCCGGCCGCGCCCAGCACGGTCTCCGCCTCCTCGAGGAACTTGAGCCAGCGGATGTTGTAGTGGCGCG
>JANRJF010000172.1:0-24246 GCA_033764095.1 Deltaproteobacteria bacterium
CGCGGCGCCGCCCGGCGCGGCGCCGTCGCACCCATCGGCTTGAAGCCGTACTTGCGCAGCACGCCGACCACCACGCCGCGGATGCGCACCTGATCGCCGCCGACGATCAGCGGCAGCATCTCCGGATTGGCCGGCTGCAGCCGCACCTGGCCGCCCGGGGCGCGGAAGAGCTTCTTCACCGTCACGTGCCCGTCGATCTCGGCGACCACCGTGCGGCCGTCGTCCGCCGTCTCGCTCGGCTCGACGATCAGGTAGTCGCCGTCGCGAATGCCGGCGTCGATCATCGACTGGCCGCGCACCCGCAGGGCGAAGACCTTGCGGCCGTGCCAGAGCGACTCCGGGACGTCGAGGCTCTCCTCGACGCTGAACATCTCCAGCGGCTTGCCCGCCGCCACCTCGCCCAGCAGCGGAATGCGGATCGTCCCTTCGATCACCCAGGACTCGTCGAGCGCGTGCATCGGTTCGCCTCCTGTTCGCCTGGAGATCAGATAGGCGAAGAAGTGGCGAAGGTCAATTGCTAGCTATCAGCGGTCAGCCATCAGCTTTCAGCCGGAACTGGTGGCGGCTTTCGGCCGTCGGCATTCAGCCTTCAAGGAACTGGTCTCTGGCTGATAGCTGATGGCTGATAGCTGATGGCTGACAGCTGATGGCTGACAGCTACCCTTTCTTCCTCGTCACCAGCTCGATGAGGGCGCCGCAGGCGGGGTCGGGGTGGAGATACTGGATGCGCATCTCGCTGCCCTCGCGCACGCTGTCGACCAGCGCGACGCCGCGCTGACGCAATTCCTCGGCGGCGGCGTCGACGTCTTCGACGCGCAGGCCGACGTGGTAGACACCGGCGGTGCGGCCGGGCACGAAGCGCAGCATCGTCTGCTCCGGATCGCGCGCCTCGATCAGCTCCAGCTCGGTCTCGCCGAGGCGCAGGCAGCAGCGGCGAATCGGCGGCTGCTCGCGCACCTCGATCGGGCCGGCCGCCAGGCCGAGCGTCTCGGTGTAGAAGCGTAGCGCCGCATCGAGGTCGGGCACGGCGATGCCGACGTGGTCGACGCCCGTGACCTTCATCGCCGACTGGCCTCGTGTGCCTCGGCCAGCCGCCCGACCAGCACCAGCGTCAGGCCGTTGAGCGCCAGCAGTCCGCCGGCGATCGCGCCGCCGACCAGCAGCGCCAGGCCGTTGGCGGCGACGAAGAACTGCGCGTCGTACATGGCGTTGCCGGGATTGCGCTCGTGCACCAGCCGCGCCTTGCTGAAGTCGCCGCCGTAGTGCTGCGCGGCGAAGCCGCCGAAGGCGAGCAGCACGGCGACACCGATCGCCGCGAGAATCAGGCCGAGCACACGCGCGCGTCGCAGCATTGGTCACTCCAGATCGTGGCGCAGCACCTTGATGCGGGCGCGCCGCTGGCGGTCGTAGCCGATCCACTTGGCGGCCGGCACGTCGTCCGGCGTCACGTGGCGGAATCCCTGTCGGGCGAAGAATGCCTCGGCGCGCGGGTCGAGCGTGCAGGCGAAGACGTAACGCAGCCCGAGCCGCCGCGCTTCCTGCAGCGCGCGCGCCACCAGGCGGCCGCCGACGCCCTCCCCTTTGAAGCGGGTGATGGTGTACAGGCCGACGATCTCGGCGACCCGCTCGTCGCGGAAGGCGGCGGTCTCCAGGCCGCAGACGCCGGCGAAGTGGTGCGAGCCGATCTCGGCGCCGAAGCCGTTGAGCAGGATGCGGGCGACGTCCTCCGGCGCACGCGGCTTGAGGTAGCCCTCGCGCTGGCCGCGCGCGATCAGGCGCTCGACCTCCTCGAAGTCGTCGATGCCGAGGCGCTCGATGCGGCAGTAGTCCTCCAGCGTGAACAGCGTGCCGGCGCCCTCGTAGGTGTAGAGCTCGCGCGCCAGGCCGGCGAGCGTGCAGAGGTTCACCGAGCGCACGCCGGCGCGCAGCGCGGCGCGCACCGCGTCGAAGGTCGCGCGCCGTTCCGCCAATCCCGCCCACTCCGCCTGCCCCGGCTGCAGCATGGCGGTGAGCATGTCGTCGTCCATGAACGAGATGGGCTGGCCGTCGGGCGCACGGATGCCGCCCTCGCGGTCGATCAGCACCAGCTTGAGCACGCGCAGCCGCCCGGCGAGCTCCTGCGCCACGTCGGCGAGGCGCGACTCGTCGACCAGGCCGACCAGCAGCGGCCGCTTGCGCAGCGTCACCCAGGTGGTGGTCAGCGCCGTCTCGATCTCCGCCTCGCCGAGATCGACGAACGACTCGGCGGCGCGGCGCCGCCCACGCACCAGCGGGAAGCGGCGCGCCGTATCCTCGGCCAGCACGCGGCTCTGCAGCCGGCGCCGCACGCGCTGCAGCGCCGTGGCGCGGTCGCGCCGCGGCGGCACGCCGACCAGCACGATGGCGCGTGTCTCGTTGGCGATCAGCTCGCGCAGCACGCCGCCCAGCGCCTCGAACCCGCCGGCGCGCTCGCACTCCGCCAACGGCACGGCGAAGCACAGCGTGTGGGCGTCGAACTCGTCGAGGTAGAATTCCTTCTCGCCGAACTCGTCGGCCGGGATGGCGGCGCTATGGGCCCGCGGCGGCATGGCCGGCGAAGTTAGCACAGGCATCTCGACCGGCGAAGCGAGATGGCTTGCGGGCGTTGAGACAGGCGTTTAGGACGGCGGCGGGAGTGAAACGAGTGCTGACGTGTGGACGGGCTGACGGGCTGACGTGTCTCGGACGGCAACCAACGTTGTGGTGGCTCGGCCGTCGATATGGAGCGCCGCCCGTCCTCCGCGCACCACGTCAGTACGTCAGCCCATCCACGCGTCAGCACGTCTTGGTGGCCCTGCTGCTCCTCCTCGCCGCGCCCTCCAGCGCCGCCACTGGCCGCCACGGCATGGTGGCCGCCGAGCATCGACTCGCCTCGGCCGCCGGCGTCGAGATCCTCAAACAGGGCGGCAACGCCGTCGACGCGGCGGTCGCCACCGCGCTGGCGGTCGGGGTGACCAACCCGACCTCGTGCGGCATCGGCGGCGGCGGCTTCATGCTGATCTACACGGCGGCGAACCGGCGCGTCGCGGCGCTCGACTACCGCGAGAGCGCGCCGGCGGCGGCGACGCGCGACATGTTCGTGCGCGACGGCAAGGCGGTCGCGGAGCTCAGCCTGCATGGCGGCCTGGCGGTGGCGACCCCAGGTGAGATCGCCGGCCTGTTCGCCGCGCTGCAGCGCGACGGCCGCAAGTCGTTTGCCGAGGTCGCGGCGCCGGCGATCGCGCTGGCGCGCGACGGCTTCGCGGTCGAGGCGCACCTCGCCAACGCCATCGCGCGCAGCCTCGAGCTCATCAAGGCCCGTCCGCCGCTCGCCGCCCTGCTGCTGCGCCCCGACGGCACGCCGATGCAAGTCGGCGACACGCTGCGCCAGCCGCAGCTCGCCGCGACATTGGAAGCGATCGCCGCGCACGGGCCGCGCGCCTTCTACGACGGCGCCACTGCGGCGGCGATCGCCGACTCGGTGCAGGCGGCCGGCGGCGTGCTGACGGCGCGCGACCTGGCCGCCTATCGGGCGATCTGGCGACAGCCGATCGCGGCGCCGTTCGACGGCTACCAGGTCTACGGCATGCCGCCGCCGAGCTCCGGCGGCGGCGTCATCGTCACCGTGCTCAACCAGATCGGCGGCGACGACCTCGCCGCACTGGAGCACAACTCGCCCACCTATCTGCACCTGCTGAGCGAAGCGCTGCAGTTCGGCTTCGCCGACCGCGCCGAGTATTACGGCGATCCGGCCTTTGCCCAGGTGCCGTTGCCACGACTGCTGTCGCCGGCGCGCGGGCGCACGCTGCGCCAGCACATCTACGCGCCGACCACCTTCTCGCCCGGCTACTACGGCAGGCGCGACGTCGGCTCGGACGCCGGCACCTCGCACCTGTCGGTGGTCGACGGCGACGGCAACGCCGTCGCCTGTACGACCAGCATCAATACCTCCTTCGGCTCGATGGTGGTGGCGGGGGACACCGGCATCATCCTCAACGACACGATGGACGACTTCTCGGCGCAGCCCGGCGTGCCCAACACCTTCGGCCTGATCGGCTCGGAGGCGAACGCGGTGGCGCCCGGCAAGCGGCCGCTGAGCAGCATGTCGCCGACCATCGTCACGCGCGACGGCGCGGTGGCGGCGGTGGCGGGCGGGTCGGGCGGTCCGTTCATCATTACCGGCACGCTGCAGGTGCTGCTCAACGCGCTCGCCTTCGGTCTCGACGCCGATGCCGCGGTGTCGGCGCCGCGCCTGCATCATCAGTGGATGCCGCCGGTGCTGATGCTGGAGCCCGACATTCCCGCCGGCGAGCGCAGCGCGCTGAGCCGCCTCGGCTATCGAATCATCGACGCGCCGGCCTTCGCCGGCGTCGGGCTCATCCTGCGCGCGCCGGACGGGACGCTCGACGGCGCCTCCGACCCGCGCAAGGGTGGCCAGGCCATCGGGTGGTGACCCGCGTGGCCGGCTGGCGCGCGGCGCTGCGCTCGCCGGTGCTCAAGCTCGCGCTCAGCGCGGCGCTGCTGCTGGCGCTGCTGCACGTCACCGACGTCGCCGCGTTGCACGCCGTGCTGGCGGCGGCCGACTGGCATTGGGTGGTGGTCGCGTTCGCGCTCAGCGTGCTCAGCCAGGTGGTGTCGAGCTATCGCTGGTTCCTGCTCACCCACGCGGTCGGCTTCCACGCGCCGTTCGGCCGCGTGCTCGCCTACTACTTCAGCGGCATGTACCTGAACCTGTTCGCCCCCGGCACGGTGGCCGGCGACGTCTCGCGCGCCCTGTTCCTCGCCGGCGGCGAACGACGCGCGCTGGCGCTGACGACCGTCGTCGCGCACCGCGCCATCGGCTTCGTCGCGCTGGTGTGGACGGCGGCGCTCGGCCTCGTCGTCGTGCACGGCCTGCCCATTCCCGCGCTGGTGCGCGGCGTCGCGGCGCTGGCGATCCCGCTGACGCTCGCCGCCTGGCTGGTCGGTCCGCGCCTGGCGGCGCGCCTGTTGGCGCCCGGACAGCACTGGCGCGTGCTGATCGAGCGCGACCTGGCGCCGTACTGGAACGACCGCGCCCTGTTGATCCTGTCGCTGGCGTTGGCCGCCGGGGTCCACCTGCTGCAGATCTTCAGCCAGATCGCCGCCTCGCGCGCGCTCGGGCTGGCGCTGCCGTTCACCTACTTCTGGGTGATCGTGCCGCTGCTCAACATGGGCGCGACACTGCCGGTGAGCTGGAGCGGCATCGGCGTGCGCGAGGCCGGCTACTGGTACGCGCTCTCCGGCGTCGGCGTCGGCCACGACACCAGCGTCGCCGTCGGCCTGCTCGGCAGCCTCGTCGTGCTGCTCACCGGCCTGTGCGGCCTGCCGTTCTTCCTGCTGATGCGGCGCAAGGACTGAGCGCCCCAACGCACAGCTTGGCGCAAGCCGCGCGAACCGGTTGTTCGCGGGACCGCATCCGTCTGTCACCGGACTGCGCGGTTGACCACCCGCCGCCGCCCCCCTTCTGCCTCTCGGCGGGAGGAATCCCGCGCGTGAACGCGCGCAGCGGCGCGGACCGATGCAGGACACTGAGCGCCCGAGACTGGGCGTTGCGGCGCATTGCGCAGCTGATTCGGCGGCCTCCTAGGGGGGGCGCCGAGGACAGCGACCCCCAGGCGGCGAGCATGTGGGCGTTGGCGAGCTCGGCCGGTGCTTCAGCGGCGGCGAGCAACGCCGCCACCAGCCCGTACACCGTGCGCGCGTCGCCGCGATTGGCGGCGATGAGGCGAGCAGCGTGAGATACCAGACGGTGGCGTCGGGAGGAACGGTCGGGTCGCGCCGCGGCAACTGTCCCTTGAGACTTTCCAGATGCTGCCAGGCGCCGCGCGACGCCGGGTTCAGACGGGCAACGGCTCGACCGCGCCGCGCTCGGGGCGCCACTGGCTGGCGCCAAGGAAGATCAGGCGCAGCTGCTTGATGGCGCGCGCGGTCAGCTCGTGGGCTCGCACGCGCTGGCCCGGCTTGAGCTCGAGGATGTCGGCGCTCAGGTTCAGCACCGTGTGCACCACCAGGTGGGCGATCATCTCCAGATCGTCGCTCGGCATGGTGGAGAACGGCGGCGCGGCGCGCAGATCGCCCACCAGCTCGCCGACGAAATAGTGGATCTCGCGCGCCACGGCCTGGCGCACCGCGGGATGCGCGCCGACGCGCTCGCGGGTCAGGAACTCGAAGGCGCGGTCGTGCGCCAGCACGTACTGGACGAAGGCGCGCACCGAGCTCTGGATGGCGACGTCGCGCGCGCCCAGCGCCGAGGCGCGCGCCTCGCGAATGACCTGGCGCAGCGACAGGCAGACGTCGTCGACCAGTGCCAGCCCGAGCTCGTCCATGTCGCGGAAGTGGCGGTAGAAGGCGGTCGGCACCACGCCCGCCTCGCGCGCCACCTCGCGCAGGCTGATGCTCGCCAGGCTGCCGCCCT
The DNA here is from genome assembly GCA_033764095.1 of Deltaproteobacteria bacterium. Classification (GTDB taxonomy): domain Bacteria; phylum Desulfobacterota; class Binatia; order HRBIN30; family CADEER01; genus JBDTMT01. Next base: position 6,434 of record JANRJF010000172.1, read on the forward strand.
GGCGCGACAGGTCGAGCGCCGCCCGTAGCAGCGCCTGACGTGTCTGCAGCTTGCGCTCGTCGCGCCGCGTCAGCCCCCTCCCGGGTGTTTGAGACTCGGTACGAGTGTTCACACGGAGGCGCATACCACGCGTCACAGCCGCTCCCAAACTGAATAATGCTCTGATCTTCAGGGATTCTCCTGGAAATTTTCAGTGAACATCCGTTGACTCAATTCAATGCGCCTGGCATATCGGTGCACAGACGTACACTAAACGGAGGCAGCCGAGATGCTCAGTCTGCGCGACGCCACCCTGCCCGACCCGCACTGGATCGACTTCGTCCTTCAGCATATCGACCCGACGCTGAGCGTGACGCGGACCCTGGCACGGCTGGAGGCGATCCGAGTCGAGACACCGGACATGAAGAGCTTCGTTCTCCGGCCGGCAGCAGGTCCGATCGCCTTCGCCGCCGGACAGTCCCTACCGGTCCGGGTCACCCTCGGCGGCGTCGTCCACGAGCGGCACTACAGCCCCACCAGTGCTCCGGGCGATCCGACACTGGTCATCACCGTCAAGCGCCACCGCGAGGGAACGGTCTCGCGCTGGCTGCACGATCGCGCCGCGATCGGCGACGTGCTGGAGCTCGGCGCCGCGAGCGGCAACTTCACCCTGCCGTCACCGCCCCCGGCGCGACTGCTGTTCATCGCCGCTGGCAGCGGCATCACGGCGGTGCACGCCGTGCTGACCGCGGCGCTGCGCGCCCGCCACGACGCCGACGTCGTCCTGCTGTACTACGCGCGCCGTCCGGCGGACTTGGCGTTCGCGGAGGAGCTGCGCGGTCTGGCACTCCGCCATTCGGGGCTGCGCATCCACTTCCTGACGCAGCGGCCGGCGGACGGCGCCGCTGCCGCCGGTCACTTCTCGGCCGCGCACCTCGACGCCTGGGCGGTGGATTACGCTGAGCGCCAGACCTTCGTCTGCGGCCCGGCTGGCCTGATGCGTGCCGTGTCGAGGCACTGGGCGGACGCCGCGGTGTCCGAACGGCTGTACAGCGAGACCTTTGCCCCGCCGATCGACGACGACGGAGCCGCGGAGCGTGAGGCCATGCCGGTCCACTTCCGCCGCAGCGCCCGCACCGTCGCGTTGGCGCAGCCGACGCTGCTGGCGATCGCCGAGGCGGCGGGCCTGCGCCCGCCCACCGGCTGCCGCATGGGCATCTGCCGCACCTGCACCTGCACCAAGGTGTCCGGCGCCGTCCGCGATCGCATCACCGGTGCCGTCGACAGCACGGCGGGCAGCCGCATCCGTCTGTGCGTCAGCGAGCCGCTCGGCCCCGTCACTCTCGACCTGTGATCCAGAGGAGAAGTCAGATGAGTGCCACCGACAGCCTTCCGCAGGTCAGCGGCAGCCGCCGCAGCCGAGCGCTCGCCGCCGCAGAGTGCGAGGCCTTCGGCGCCGAGCTCGACGCGCTGCGCAGCGAGGTCATGGCCAGCCTCGGCGAGGACGAAGCGAAGTACATCCGCCGCGTGCAGGCGATCGTGCGCTACACCGAGGTCGGCGGCCGCGGGCTGCTGTTCGCCGGCTGGCTGCCGCCCGCCTGGCTGGCGGGGACGGGGCTGCTGGCGTTCAGCAAGATCGTCGACAACATGGAGCTCGGCCACAACGTCATGCACGGCCAGTACGACTGGATGAACGAGCCGTCGCTGCGCGGCGACACCTACGAGTGGGACCACGCCTGCGACGGCGACGCCTGGCGGCATTCGCACAACTACATGCACCACGCCTTCACCAACGTCGAAGGCCGCGATCGCGACATCGGCTACGGCTTCCTGCGGCTGTTCGAGTCGCAGCCATGGCACCCGCTGCACCTGGTGCAGGCGGGAGTGGCCGTCGGCCTGGCGGCGCTCTTCCAGTGGGGCATCGCGCTGCACGACCTCGAGATGGACTCGGTGCTGCGCGGCCGGGTGCCGCTCGAGAAGCTGCTGCGCGAGGCGCGCCCCGTGCTGCGCAAGGCGCTGCGCCAGTTCGCCAAGGACTACGTCGTCTTCCCGGTGCTCGCGGGACCCGCGTGCCTGCCCGTCCTGGCCGGCAACGCGGCCGCCAACCTGACGCGCAACCTGTGGACGTTCGGCATCATCTTCTGCGGACACTTCACCGCCGACAGCGAGACCTTCCCCGACAGCGTGCTCGCCGACGAGTCGCGCGGCGCCTGGTACGCGCGGCAGGTCCGCGGCTCCAGCAACCTCACCGGCGGGCGCACCTTCCACTTCCTGACCGGCAACCTGAGCCACCAGATCGAGCACCACCTCTTTCCGGACGTGCCGGCGATCCGGTATGCGGACATGGCCGAACGCGTGCGCGAAATCTGCGCGCGCTACGGGCAGCACTACAATACCGGGTCGTTCTGGAGTCAGTTCGCGACCGTGGTCGCGCGTATCGTGAGGTACTCGTTCCCGACGTGGTCGGCCGCCGAGCCGGCGTCCGCGCGCTGAGCACCAAGGTGAAGAAGGAGACGCCGGTGAAACACGCCATCGCGCAGATCGAAGCCGTGAAGGACCTCATCCAGGAAGCCGTCGACAAGGGCGCCACGTCGGTCGAGCAGATCCACCGGACAATCGCCGACCTGCCGCTCTCGGCGCTCGAGCAGCGCGGCCTGCTCGGCGCGGAGGGCAAGAGCGCCCGCACCCTCGTCGACACCAGCATCGGTGCCGTCTACCAGACCATCCGCACCGTCAACCGCCAGGTCGGCGAGCTCGCCTCGGACCTGTTCGAGGCACTCGAGAATCACTCCGACGCGCAGGCGCACATCCGCGGCAGCAAAGCCCGACGCGCCAAGTCGAAGCCGGCTCGCTAGGCCGCGGCGCTCGAGCCGCGCGCGCCACCGACACCGCCGCTCGGGTTCGGCCCGGCTCGGTCAGAGCCTACCCTGCCCGACCGTGGCGGCTGTCGCGTTGCGGAGGCGACGCCCCCTCCGCCCGCCGTGTCCCTGCGTCCAGGCAGCGCCGCCGAGCCACGTCCGCGCCGCCGAACGGCTGGCGGCTCTCATTTGATTCATACAGATTGGCGTGCGCACTGAGGCGGAACTTCTCGACTCGACGAGGGCCCATAGATGAAGGCGGCAGCCTCCCTGGCACTTGCGTTCGCGACATTGGCGTTGGCCGGCTGTTCGCAGCTCCGGGTGACGACGGAATACGATCGGTCGGCGAACTTCGGCGCGTTCCATACGTATGCCTGGCGCTCTACCGAACCGCCGGCGACCGGGGATCCGCGACTGAAGAACAAGCGGCTCGATACCACCGTGCGCAGCGCCGTCGATCGCACGCTGGCCGCGAAGGGGTACCAGAGCGCCGCCGCCGGAACGACGGCGGACTTCCTGGTCGCGTATCACATCGTGGTGAATCAGAAGACCAGCGCCGCGGAGATCGACCGGACCTACGGATACGGCCGCAGCGGCGGCTGGGGCGGTGGCACCTACGGCGGCTGGGGCTGGACGACCACCCAGTCGTACGACTACGAACAGGGGACGTTGCTCATCGACATCATCGATCCGGCGACGATGAATCTGCTCTGGCGCGGCACCGGCACGCGCGTCATCGCCGAGGGGACGAGTCACGACAAGCGCGCCGCGCGCATCACCGACGCGGTCGAGCAGATCCTCAAGGATTTCCCACCGCACTAGTCCACCGCGCCCACTGCTGCGCTTGCGCTTCGCAGGCACACGGGCTCGAGCCCCGCGCCACCAAGACGAGGCCAGCGGCGGCGACGGGGGGCAGCGGAGGCGGTGATCGCGGCGAGCGGCTTCCGTTGACCGGCCTCTGTGCGGGCCGTCGGTCAGCCGCGGTCGCTGGCGGCGCCGCGTTGCGGCGGCCGTTCGAGCAGCGCTCTGGCCTCGATCAGGTCGGAGGTGTCGAATCCCTCCGAGAACGATTCGTACAGCCGCGCGAGACCGGCGAGGGCGGCGGCCCGTTGGGCGCGATTCGCGGCGTGGCGCACCAGGCTCATGCGGGCTCGCAACGCGAGCGATCGCGCCCCCTGGGCCTCGGCGATCTCGACGGCACGGGTGAAGCTCTCGTGCGCGGCGGGGGCCTGACGCACGGCGGCGGCACGCGCGCGGCGCGCCGCCCGGCCGATCAGCAGCTCGCCGCGCAGCCGCCAGAGCTCGGCCTCGTAGATCCGTTCAAGGCACGTCCGGGTCAGCGCGATGCCCTCGTCGACGGCGCGCAGCCCCTCGTCCCACGCGCGCAGGCGTCCGCACGCCGCCCCGATCATGGCGAGCATGACGTCGCAGACGAACGTGCCGGTTTGGGCGCGGTGTTCCGCCAGGGCCTCGCGCATCGCCGCCAGGCGGCGCGGCTCCTTCTCGTCCGCGCTGGCAGCGACGAAGAAGCCGGCGATGGACTGGAAGAAGCCGATGTCGTGGTCGCGGCAGACCGTCAGGCTGCGCTGCGCGTGGCGCTGCGCGTCGGCCCGCTTGCCGACGAGCAGCGCGAGCAGCGCCGCCTGGCAGGCGCTCGAGGCGACGTCGAAGGGCGCGGCGCCGACCTCGGCAAAGCCGAGTCCGGCCTGCGCCTGCGCCCGGGCCTGATCCGGGCAGCCGAGGAACCACAGCGCCAGCGCACGCTGCAGAGACGCGGCGACGATGGGCGAGACACCGTAGACGCCGGCGCCGGGGGAATCGTGTCGCGTCTCGTCCAGGAAGGCTGCGAGGATCTGCTCCGCGGCGGCGAAGTGCCCGGTCCAGAACTCGGTGCGGCCGCGGCTCAGCGTCGCGCGCCGGCGCAGGTCGGGGGCGTCGAGGCGATCGGCCAGGCGGGCCAACACCTCGAGGTTGCGCCGCGCCGCCGGCACGTCGCTCCCCCCGAGCTCGACGTACCAGATCGCGGAAACGATCTCGAAGAGCTGGCGGTCGTCGCCGGCGCGTTCGGCGAGCGGGCGCGCGCGATCGAGGTTGGCGCGCACCTCGGGCGCGGCGTAGCCGTGCGTGACATTGAGCGACACGCCGAGCAACAGCCGCAGCGCCAGCTCGCGGCGGTCGCGCTCGTCGCCGGCGGGCAGCTGATCGAGGAGACGGAGGGCCTGTTCGACGTACGTCGCGGCCGCGCGGTGGGCGCCGCGCTGCTGGGCGCGGCCGACGCAGCGCGCCAGATGCTCGACGGCACGGGCGTGAAGCCCGGCCCGCTCGTAGTGCATCGACAGCTCGGGCGCTCGCTCGGCGGCGTGGTCGCCGTGCCCCGATTCCAGGGCCTCGGCGATCGCGCGGTGCAGCCGGCGGCGGCGCAACTCGGGAACCTGGTCGTAGATCACCTGCTGCTGCAGGGCATGGGTGAACTCGTACGCCGGATCCGCGGCGGGAGCGGACGGCGCAGCGGGCTTCTGGAGAAACAGGTGGGATCGCGCCAAGCGGTCGCAGGCGGCGTCGACCTCTTCCTGGTCGCGGGCGAGCACCGCGGCGAGGATCCTCGCGTCGAAGCGCACCCCGGCTACGCTGGCCGCTTCGAGCAAGGGGCAGTCCTCCGCGCCGACGCTGCGCAGCTGCCCAGCGATGACCTCGCGCAGGTCGTCCGGCACGGCGTGGTCGGTCGGCAGCGACGCCACCAGGCGACCGCGCACCGCCCGCAGACGGCGCTGGCGAACCAGCGCGTCGACCAGCATCACGACGAAGAGCGGGTTGCCGTCGGTGCGCTCGTGAACGGCGCTGGCCAGCGGCGCGTTGCGGAGCCCAAAGCGGGCGTGCAGGTACGCGTCGACCTCGCCGCGCGAGAGGTATCCGAGCGCCAGGTCGCTGCGCCGCCCCTGCGTGCGCAGGCGCTGCCGCAGGTCGCGGATCGGATGCTCCTGCAGCGCCGCCTCCGCCGGACGGTAGGTCCCGATGACCAGCAGGCGGGCGGGATCCGGCCGTTGGGCGAGCATGGACAGCAGGTCCATGGTGGCCGTGTCGCTCCAGTGCAGATCCTCCAGGACCAGGATCAGGCAGGAGCGCGCGGCGGCCGCTTCGAGCAGGCCGGCGATCTCGCGCAGCACCCGATCGTACGAGGGCGGCGCCGACGCGGCCGTCGCGTCGGCGCGCATCGCGTCGGCGTGCTGCGGCGTCAGCAGCTGATAGACGCGCGGCGCGAGGCGCTGCATCAGGCCCCGCAGCGCCGGCCCGCCGGCGCCGCGGACATGGCGCTCGATGGCGTCGAGCACCGGCATGTACGGCTCGCGTTCGCCGTACTGCTGCACGCACTGGCCGCGCAGCACGTCGGCGCCGCCGCCGGCATCCAGGCCGCGGAGGAACTGGTCGACCAGGCTGGTCTTGCCGATCCCCGTCTCGCCGCCGATGAGCACGATCTGGCGCGCACCGGCGCGCGCCTGTTCGAACCGTGCGCGGAGGCGCTGCAACTCCTCGCCGCGGCCGACGAACGGGGCCGGCGCTGCGGGCTCCCCGTCGGGTGCCGCTCCGGCGGCGGACGCCTCTGCCGGAGCGATCGGCTCGACCTCAACCGCAGCGGGCGGTGACGCCGGTGGCGCCGGGTTGGCCGGCTGCAGCGGCGCGATGAAGCGGAAGCCGAGGCGGTGTACGGTCTCGATCACGTGCGGATTCCGGGCGGAATCCCCGAGCGCGCGGCGCAGCTCGCCGATCGACTGGGTCAGCGTGTCGTCGGTGACCGCGGCGTCGTTCCAGACGACGCGGTGCAGCGTGTCGCGCGTGACCAGCTCGCCCGGTCGTTCGACCAGGTAGCAGAGCACGCGCCACGCCTTCGGACGCAGGCGCACCGACTTGCCCGCACGCCAGAGCCGATGGCTCGCGACATCGAGGGTGAACTGGTCGAACACGACGCCGGTCGTGCCGCGCACGGGAGAGGCAGTCACCTTCGGTCCCACTGATCGCCGTTCTCGGAGAAAATTCGGATTCTTCTCAGGACTCCAGCCGGCCCCGCAGCCTACACGCGCTATCCGTGAGAGCGGCGAAGTCAAGACGACGGGTGCGATCGGCGGCGCCGTCCAGTGGACGGGCCGATCCCGCCGCGGCCGAGGTGCTGCTGCCCCCCGAGCGGGCATTCCTGCTGCAGCTCACCGACCGTGCGACCCCATCGATCGGCTCGTTCGCCGGACGGCTCGAGCACCTGGCGTCGGGAACGCGCCGTCGCTTCAGCGGCTGGGATGCCTTCCTGACTGCCGTCGACGCGCTGCTCGCGGAGCACGGCGGGCGGACCCGACGACGCCGCTCGGTGACGACGCCGGCCGAGGCGACGCCCGTCCATTCGCGCGCTCGGTCCGGACGAACCGCCTGCCGACCCCCGAGCAGGACTGACTGACCAAGAGGAGACACGACATGTATTTCACCGACGACTCCCTGTTCCCGGAGAACATGCAACCGCTGATCATCACCGCGGCGCCGTTCGGCCCGGAGTGGCTGCCCGGCGACTGCGACGTCCCGCTGAGCTGGGATGACCAGGTCCAACGCGCGGTCGATTGCTACAACGCCGGCGCGTCGGTGCTGCACGTCCATGTGCGCGATCCGAAGACCGGCCAGGGCTCGACCAACTTCGACGAATACAACTACCTCATCGGACGGCTGCGCGAGGCGGTCCCCAAGATGATCCTGCAGGTGGGCGGCTCGATCTCCTTCGCGCCGCACACCGCCGACGCCAAGGCGAAGTGGCTCGACTACGACACCCGCCACATGCTGACCGAGCTCAACCCGAAGCCGGACTGCGTCACCGTCACGACCGGCACGACGCTCTGGGACGTCACCCAGGCCTTCGTGCCGGACGACGTGAAGGGCACCCACCTCGACGACCCGAAGGTGCAGGCCGCCTGGAGCGGCATGGTCGTCGACTCGACGCCCGCCTTCTACGTCGAGCACCTCAAGCGGCTGCGCAAGAACGGCATCCAGCCGTACTTCGTGCCCGGCCACGTCCACCAGCTCGAGATCATCGAGCGGCTCGTCCGTACCGGCGTGTACATGGGCCCGCTCAACGTCGCGCTGTGCGGCTACGGGGGCGGCTCGATGGGGCGCAATCCCTTCGACTGGATGGAGATGCTGCGCCGCACGCCGCACGGCGCCAGCAGCGTGACGTTCTGGAGCAGCATGCGCGGCAACGTCGCCATCCAGACCCTGGCGACCATACTCGGCGCGCACGTCCGGGTCGGCAACGAGGACAATCTCTGGGACATGTACAAGCAGCGCTGGGAATCGGTGCGTCAGGTCGAGTGGGCGGTGAAGACCGCCGAGCAGTTCGGACGCAAGGTCGCGACCGCCGACGAGGCGCGCGCGATGATGAAGATCGGCACGTGGTACGACAGCGTCGAAGAGACTCTCTTCAACCTCGGTCTGCCGCCGAATCGCAAGGCCGGTCAGCAGGGCTTCCTGACCTACGAGACCGACGGGCGTTTGCCCAAGGCCGGCGGGCCGTCGAATCCGGCGAGCATCCTGTAGTGGGCAAGCGCGGCCGGCATCATTTGGAATGAGCGATCCAGTGACGACAGCGACCTCGACGACCGCTACGGCCGCGGCACACGGACCGTGGGAGGCAGCCCTGGATGTACTGCGCCAATGGGATCCGGTCTGGGCGGACGCCTGCGCGAAGATGTCCACCAATCCGTGGTCGAGCGGCGTCCTGTCGCGCAAGTTCGTCGAGCTGGTCGGTGTCGGACTGAACGCCGCCTGCACCAACCTCAACCCCGAGGGCACGCGGCGACACATCCGCGCCGCGCTCGCCGCCGGGGCGAGCCGCGCCGAGATCGTGTTCGTGCTCAAGTGCGCGACGGTGATGTCGATCCATTCGTGCAGCCTCGGCGCGCCGATCCTGCTCGCGGAGGCCGCGGCGGCGGGCCGCCAGCCGGCCCCCAAGCCGGCCGCCGCGACCCCGGCGTGCGACAGGATGCGAGCGATCGGACAGTGGAACGCGGCGTGGGACCCGTTCTATCAGCTCGACCCGGTGTGGACCGACGAGTTCATGGCCACCGGCGCGGGGATCTACGGCAGCGGCGTCATGTCCGCCAGGGAAACCGAGCTGCTGAGCATTGCCTTCGACGCATCCTTCACGCACATGTACGCGCCCGGTACGCAGCGGCACATCCACAACGCCCTGCAAGCGGGCGCGACGATGGAGGAGATCATGGAGGTGCTCAAGCTCTGCGTGGCCCAGGGCGTGCAGGCGTGCAATCTGGCGGTGCCGATCCTCGCCGAGGAACTGGCCCGCCGAGCGGGCCTCGACGCGGGCGAGCGTGGCGGCACGCCATCGGCGTGAAGGCAGGCGACGCGATGTCTGCGGAGCGCCCGTCGGATGGGCGGGAACGAAGCGACGACCAGATGCCGGGTTGGCGGCAGAGGATCGTCGACGCGATCGTCGAGTTCTACCTCGACTTCCTGTATCTGGCCTTCTTCCTGGTCGCCTTCGCCTGGTACAGGCGTTTGATCCTGGCCGAGTACGACATCCACTACCTGAACTACTGGGTACCGCTGATCGAAGCGGCAGTGCTGGCGAAGGTGATCATGCTCGGCGACCTGATGCGCTTCGGCCATGGACTGGAGCGCCGCCCGCTGCTGGTGCCGACGCTGTGGCGCACGTTCCTGTTCAGCCTGTACGTGGCCATCTTCAGCGTGATCGAACGGACGCTGAGCGGGCTGCTGCACGGCAAGGGACTGGGCGCCGGACTGGCCGAGCTGGCGGACAAGGGCCGCTACGAGCTGCTCGCGCAGTGCATCATCGTCTTCTGCGCCTTCGTCCCCTTCTTCGCCTTCAAGGAGCTGGAAGTGGTGCTGGGCAAGGAGAAGCTACGCGACCTCTTCTGGCGCCGCGGGGCGGCGGCGATGCTCGAGGAACAGCGTGGCTGAGGCACCGGGTGGCGGCGGCCGCATGGCGAGGTCGAACGCGCGAGAATTCTCATCGCCGACGCTGACGGCGTGGCGCGCTCACGGCTGGTATTGGCGTGACGAGGTAAGGAGGGGCGCATGCCCAAGACGGTGACGAAGAAAAGCAAGCGCGCACAGGCGCCGAAGCGGATCGGGCGGGCGCGGCGCGTCCCCGACATCAAGCCCGGTCGCTACCGCGACGGCATGCCGTACAACGAGGTGCAGTATCTCGAGGCCAAGCTGATCCTGCGGCCGAACCACTTCACCTCGCGCAAGAGCCTCTTCGACTTCGCCAAGGTGATGCGGCGCCCGGCGGACGCGGCGGAAGTCGACTTCACCCCCGACGGCTTCGCCGACGAGCCGCTGCAGATCCGCGAAGTGCTGTTCATGGACACGCCCGACTTCCGCCTCTACAACAACGCCTTCATCCTGCGGCGGCGCATTCCGTACTTCGAGGGCTTCCCGATCGGCGATCCCGAGGTGGTCTTCAAGTTCCGCCACCCCGAAATCCAACAGGCCGCCGAGATGGACGTGCGGCCGAACATCCGCGGCGACTACCGGGTCAAGTTCAAGGCCGAGGCCCTGCCGCTCAAGGACCGACTCGGCGGCATCCGCATGCTGTACTCGCACAACGTGGAGTTCGGCCTCAGCGCCCTGCAGGATGGCGACCGGACGAGCCTCGACACGATCGTCAGCATCCTCCCGGCGCTGAGCTCGCTGAAGCGCAAGCCGGGAGAGCGCCTGGAGCTGGTGGGGGACACCATCGTCGAGGAGATCCTGCAGGACATCGGCACCCTCGACTTCGGCGGCGGCGTCACCGCGGTGCCGAACGTCGCGCTGTGGCGCACGCGCGGCGACCATCGGCCGTTGATCGGCGAGTTCGCCTTCCAGATCAAGTTCAAGCGCCGCGAGGATCTCAACGAGCAGGCCATGCAGCGCGCCGAAGCGTTCTTCCTCGCCCTGCAGAACGAGGCCAAGGACTGGATCTCGCTCGGCGCGACCAAGACCGGGGTCGTCTACCGGCTCGAGGGCAACCCGCCGCACGCCCACGAGTGAGGCGGTGGTGATGCCGCATCCCGTTGGGCCCACAGCCGTCGCGCGCCGATCGTGAAGTGGCCGGAGCTCCTGCACGACGACCTGCTCGGGGTCCGCTTCGCGCTCAACGTCTGCATCGCCTCGGCGGTGCTCTGGTACGTCCTGCGCCACCTCGCCGATACCAATCCGATCTGGGCGATCGCCTCGATGATCGCGGCGGCGGATCCGCAGGTGGTCGAGGCCAAGCGCATGTTCCGCAGCCGCATGATCAACGTGCTGGTCGGCTGCGCGATCGGACTGCTGTTCCTGCTGGTCGGCGGCGAGAAGGAATGGAAGCTGCCGCTGGCGCTGGGGGTGGCGGTGCTGATCTCCTCCTACGTCGTCCGCGTCCAGACGATGTGGCGGCAGGCGCCGATCACGGCGGCCATCGTCATCGCCGCCGGGCTGCTGCACGAGTCGAAGCTCACCGGCATCGAGCACGGCCTGCACAAGGTCGCCGAGGTCATCTTCGGCTGCCTCACCGGCCTCACGGTGAGCTGGTTGATGGCCAGGCTCTGGCCACTGCATACGAAGAGATAAGCGCCCCGGGGCGCCGCTGCGACAGCAGGCTCGCCTCCCGCGCACAGCCCGGCGGGCGCAGCGCCCGGCGCGCAATCTCCCGAAAGTAGACGGACCGGTGACGCCGCGCGGACCGCTGGCGCTTCGGCACGGCGCCCTCTCGCGTCCGGTATGCCGCTTGCTGACCGGTGCTCCAGCTGCAGAGCCAGGAGTCACAGCATGCGCGGACGGCGGCGAGCTCTCGTACGAATGGCGGCGTTCTTCCTGGCCGCGGTGGCAGTGCTGGCGACGGCACGCGCCGTCGCGGCACATGCCACGCTCTTTCTCTTCGGCGCGCACGCGTATGCCGGCGAGCCCGGGACGATCACGATGCGCATTCCACACGGCTGCACCGGAGGGCTGGCCACCGACAAGATCGTGGCCCGGTTCAACTGGCGCTGGCTGGCGGTGGCGCCGCAGGAGGTCGACGGCTGGCAGGCGACGGTGGAGCGCGCACGGCGCGGCACCTGGGTCGTCACCTGGACGGCGACCGGCGACGGACTGGCCAACGACGAGATCGGCGATTTTCCCCTCGCCGTGACCTTGCCGGCGACGCCCGGCGACTACGCGACGCCGACGGTGCAGTACTGCGGCAGCGTGGCGATGTCGTGGACCGACCCGTATCGCGGCGCGGCGGACGGCGACCACCCGTCACCGCCGGAGTATCCCGCGCCCTGGGTACGCGTGCGCAGCAGCGCACCCTGATTCTGGCGCGTTGCGCCGCGGCGGCTCGGGCGGCATCCTACCGTCCGCCGGGGCGTCCCGGCGCCGGCGCCGCAGCGTGACGTCGAGCTGGCACGCCTGCGCCGGCGCATCGTCCACCCGAGGCACCGCCAACGTTCCTGGTAGCCGGCCGCTACCAGGGGCGGGCCCGTTCACGTGCCTGATCGGGTAGCCGGCCGCCCTCGTGTCGGCCGGCGGTGCGCAGCCCCGCCGGGTCCGTCCAACCGCGCACGGCGTCGCGACGCGACGCCGGCCGACACGAGGTCGGCCGGCTACCAGGACGTGGTGGATGAGGGCGCCTTCGACCTTGCACGCCAACGTCGCCGTGCGTACCGGCGACCCTGCCGCCGCCCAGAGCGGCATTCCGCCGGGCGCGCGGCGCCACACTGGACACGCCGGGAATTCGACGGTACTGTCGGTAACATGAAATCTGCGAGGCGCAGCGCCGTGCGCAAGCGCGTGTACCGGATGGATGCGCGGGCGCGCGGCATGGAGGAGACGCGGGGAAGGATTCTCGAGGCGGCGCACCGGCTCTGGCTCGAGCTCGCGTACGACGCGGTCACGCTGGAGCGGGTCGCGAAGCGTGCCGCGGTCTCGAAGCAAACCGTGCTGCGGCTGTTCGGCTCCAAGGATCGGCTGGCGGTCGCGGTGGCCGACTGGCAGCGGCCGCGCGAGGAAGCGGCCCGCGCCGCGGCGCCGGGCGACGTGCAGGCCGCGGTGGCCCAGTTGGTCGACCGCTACGAGGAGATGGGCGACGCCAACGTCCGGATGCTGGACCTCGAACGGCGCGTGCCGGCGGTGCGGCACCTGCTGGTACAGGCGCGCGACAGCCACCGGCAGTGGATCGAGCGCGTGTTCGCGCCGTTCCTGGCCGGAGGTCGGGGCGCCGCGCGCCGCCGCCGGGTGATGGCGTTCTACGCCGCCACGGACGTGACCCTGTGGAAGCTCCTGCGCCGTGACTTCGAGTTGAGCCGCACGCAGAGCGAAGCGGTGATGCTCGATCTGGTCCGGGGATTGATGCCTGGAGCCGGGAGGACGTCGCCATGAGCACGCGCCGCTTCCTGTTCACGATGTGGGAGGGCGGCGGCGCGGTGCCACCGATGCTGGGAATTGCGCGCCGGCTCATCGGCCGCGGGCACGTCGTCCGCGTGCTGGGCGACCCGACGATCGGCGCAGAGGCCACCAGCGCGGGCTGCTCGTTCACGCCGTGGCGTCGCGCGCCGCATCGCACGACCCTCCGTCCCGAGGACGACCTGATGAAGGACTGGGAGGCCTCGAGCCCGCTGGCGATGATGGGCCGCCTGCGTGACGTGTTCATCACCGCTCCGGCGGAACGCTATGCGGCCGATACGCTCGACGCGATGGCGCAGTGGCCGGTCGACGCGATCGTCAGCGACTACTTCCTGTTCGGCGCCATGATGGCGGCCGAGAAGGCCGGCATCCCCCGCGTGGCCGTCATCCCGAACATCTGGCCGCTGCCCACGCCGGGCGCTCCAGCATTCGGCCCGGGATTTCTGCCGGCGCGGAGCGCGCTCGGCAGGATGCGCGACGCACTGCTGAATGCGCTGACGCTGCGCCTCTTCGATCGGGCGCTACCGGCGCTCAACGCCACCCGCGGCCGGCTCGGGCTGGCGCCGTCGCGCGCCTTCTTCGAGCAATGCCTCGCGTCGCAGGCCGTGCTCGTGCTGACCAGCGCGCGCTTCGACTTCAGCTCGCGCGCCGTGGCGGGCAACGTGCACTACGTCGGTCCGATCCTCGACGATCCGGAGTGGGCGGAGCCGTGGCGCCCTCCGTGGCCGCCGGAGAACCGCGATCCGCTCGTGCTGGTCGGCTTCAGCTCGACCTTCCAGGATCAGGCGGCGGTGCTGCGCCGTGTCGTCGAAGCGCTCGCCACCCTCGAGGTACGCGCGCTGGTCACGCTCGGAGAGATGCTCGACGAGCACGAGGTGCGCTCGTCGGGTGCCGTGGTGGTCGTGCGATCGGCCCGCCATCGCGACATCCTGCCGCACGCCGCGCTGCTCGTGACCCACTGCGGACACGGTACGACCCTCAAGGGCCTCGCGGCCGGCGTTCCCATGGTCTGCATGCCGATGGGGCGCGACCAGAACGACACCGCGGCGCGCGTGGTCCACGCCGGCGCCGGCGTGCGCCTGAGGCCGAGCGCCGCGCCGCGCGTGATCCGCGCCGCCGTGCTGCGCGTCCTCGGCGACGGGCGCTACCGGCTGGCCGCGCAACGCATGGCGGAGGCGATCGCGTTGGAGCAGGCAGACGTGGATCCGCTGGCGCCGATCGAGCGCGTCGTGGGCGCAGCACCTCCCACCCGCGATCCCGACCGCGCCACCGCCAAGTCCACGCGGTGATCCGCATTCCGGCGGTGTAGCAGCAGCGCGTGCCCGCCCTGACCTTGTATGTCGCTTCCCGCGCGATGCGGGGGAAGGGATCGTACCGCGATGCCGACGCGGCCGCCGGCGGCCGCGCGCGCGTCGATCTCACCTCCGCCGTCGCCGGCCGCGCGCGGGTGAAGATCAACGGCCGCGGCCTGCGATCACCACGCACCAAGGCTCCTTCCCCCGCGTCAGCGGGGGAAGGCTGGGATGGGGGTCCTGCCGTGAACGCCGAACTGGTGAGCGGCTGCGCGCATGCGTGCGGGACCCGGCGGTGTGTGGCAGATATGGACGAATGCCGCATCACACGCCGCTGATCGCAGCCCTCTCCGCTGGATTCGTGCTCGCGTTGGTCTTCGGCGCGCTGGCGCTTCGGCTCCGCATCTCGCCGCTCGTCGGCTACCTGCTGGCAGGGGTGTGCGTCGGGCCGTTCACCCCCGGCTTCGTCGCCGACCCGGCGCTGTCGCACGAGCTGTCGGAGATCGGCGTCATCCTGCTGATGTTCGGCGTCGGTCTGCACTTCTCGCTCGCCGACCTGCTGGCGGTGAAGCAGATCGCCATCCCGGGAGCGATCGTTCAGATCGGGGTGGCGACGCTGCTCGGGTTGGGACTGGCGCATCTGCTCGGCTGGCCGCTCGGCGCCGGTTTCGTGTTCGGGCTCTCGTTGTCGGTGGCGAGCACCGTCGTCTTGCTCCGCGCGCTCGAAACTCGCGGCATCGTCGAGAGCCAGCGCGGCCGCATCGCCGTCGGCTGGCTCATCGTCGAGGACCTGGTGATGGTCCTGGCGCTGGTCCTCCTGCCGCCGCTGGCCGGGGTGCTCGCCGGTCGAGCGGCCGGCTACGACGATCTCGCCTACAGCCTGTTGTGGACCTTCGGGAAGGTCGCGGCGTTCATCGGCCTGATGATCGCCGGCGGCATGCGCGTCGTGCCCTGGGTACTCGAGCGAGTCGCCGGGTTCGCATCGCGCGAGCTGTTCACCCTGTCGGTGCTGGCGATCGCCATGGGCATCGCCTACGGCTCGGCGGCGTTGTTCGGCGTCTCGTTCGCGCTCGGGGCTTTTTTTGCCGGCATGGTGCTGAACGAGTCGGAGCTGAGCCACAAGGCGGCGGAGGATTCCCTGCCGCTGCGCGACGCGTTTGCCGTGCTGTTCTTCGTCTCGGTCGGCATGCTCTTCAACCCCGCGGTGCTGGTCCGCGATCCGCTGCCGGTCCTGGCGACGTTCCTGGTCATCGTCGTCGGCAAGTCGATCGCGGCGGCCCTCATCGTGCTCGCGTTTCGCTATCCGCTCGGCACGGCGCTGACGATCTCGGCGAGCCTGGCGCAGATCGGCGAGTTCTCGTTCATCCTCGCCGGTCTCGGCGTCAGCCTCGGCCTGCTGCCCGAGGCGGGGCGCGATCTGGTGCTCGCCGGCGCCATCCTCTCCATCGCCGTCAACCCGCTGCTGTTCCAGGCCATCGATCGGCTGCAGCCGTGGATCGATGCACGCGACGGATCGCTCCCAGTCGAGCAGGAGGTCGAGCTGGCGCAGCACGCCGTGCTGGTCGGGCACGGGCGGGTCGGCAAGCTGGTCAGCGCCCAATTGCAGGCGGCCGGCGTGCCACTGGTGGTCATCGACGCCGGCCGCGAGCGGATGCGCGCGCTGGCGCAGCAATCGGTGCCGGCGGTGCTCGGCAACGCCGCGTCGATCGATGTCATGCGGCGCGCCAAGGTCGACAAGGCGCGCTGGCTCGTGCTCGCCATCCCCAACGCGATGGAGGCGGGCCACATCATCGAGCACGGTCGGGCGCTCAACCCGTCGCTCGACATCATCGCCCGCGGGCACACCGACACCGACGTGCGCTATCTCCTCGACCACGGCGTCGATCGCGTCATCACCGGCGAACACGAGGTGGCCAAGGGAATGGTCGAGCGCATGCTGCCCGACGCCGCCTGAGCGCGGGCGCCGCGGGCGGGCAGGCTGATCGCGCGGCGCAGGACGATGGAGTCGATCCAGCGATACAGGGGGGCGTTGCTTGGGCTCGCCGCCGGCGACGCGCTCGGCACGACGCTCGAGTTTCGCCCACCCGGCAGTTTCGAACCGATCGCCGACATGGTCGGCGGCGGTCCGTTCCGCCTGCGGCCGGGCGAATGGACGGATGACACCTCGATGGCCCTCTGCCTCGCCGCGAGCCTGGTCGAACGGCGCGGCTTCGACGCGCGCGACCAGATGGAACGCTACGTGCGCTGGTGGCGCACCGGGTACCTGAGCAGCAACGGCCGCTGCTTCGATATCGGCAACGCCGTGCGCGCGGCGTTGTCGCGTTTCGAACGCAGCGGCGAGCCGCTCGCCGGCTCGACCGACGCGAACAGCGCCGGCAACGGCGCGCTGATGCGGCTGGCGCCGGTGGCGCTCGCGTACGCGTCCGATGCGCGCGCCGCCGTTCATCACTGCGGTCAGAGCTCGCGGACCACGCATGGCGTGCGCGACTCGATCGATGCCTGTCGATACTTCGGCGGCCTGATCGTCGCGGCGCTGCAGGGACGGTCGAAGGACGAATTACTCGCGCCGGGCTTCGCACCGTTCGGCGGCGGTTGGGCTGATGCCCCGCTGTCGTCGGCCATCGCGGAGATCGCCGCCGGCTCGTTCAAGCGCCGTCAACCGCCGGCCATCCGCGGCAGCGGTCACGTCGTCCGGGCGCTCGAAGCGGCGCTCTGGGCCCTGCACGGCACGTCCTCATTCCGCGACGGCGCCCTGCGCGCCGTCAACCTCGGCGACGATGCCGACACTACCGGCGCAATCTATGGTCAGCTGGCGGGCGCGCTGTACGGCGAGGAGGCGATCCCGACCGAGTGGCGGAAGCGGCTGGCGAAGCGCGACCTGATCGAGCACCTGGCCGGGGCGTTGCACGCCCTCGCGAGTGACGCGCCTCGGCATGCATGATGGGCCGGCGATCAGCCAGGCCGGCGAGCGCGGACGCGATGATCAGCGCTGGCTACCCGCGCTCGCGCCACCCACGAGAGCGGGCGATCGCAGCACACTGAAGTGCGCGTCGGGCGCGCGCACGCGTGAACGGTCAGGAGATCTCCCCCCCGACAGGCGCACCGCGTCGCAGCCCTGGCCGGCTGCTCTCACGCGTTGAACGCGTTCTTCAGGATGATCGTGTCCTGCCGGCGGGCGCCGACCGACACCATGAAGATCGGCGTGGCGGTGAGCTCTTCCAGCGCGGTGAGATAGCGGCGCGCGGTCTCCGGCAGGTCGTCGAGCGCGCGGACG
>JANRJF010000173.1:0-3592 GCA_033764095.1 Deltaproteobacteria bacterium
GGGGATACTTCGAACGTGATCTCGGCGCCGACGGACTTGCCGATCCAGTTGCGCTGCATGTCCTTGACGCCGTCGGGCCAGTCGAGGCCGTCGAGGTCGGCGAGCAGGCGCTCGGCGTAGGCGGTGATGCGCAGCATCCACTGCTGCATGTTGCGGCGCTCGACCGGATCGCCGGTCTCGACATACTTGCCGTCCTTCACTTCCTCGTTGGCCAGCACGGTGCCGAGCGCCGGGCACCAGTTGACCGGCATCTCGGCGACGTAGGCGAGGCCGCGCTCGTAGAGCTTGAGGAAGATCCACTGCGTCCAGCGATAGTAGTCCGGGGTCGCGGTGCTGATCTCGCGGTCCCAGTCGTAGCTGAAGCCGAGCCGTTTGATCTGGCGGCGGAAGTTGTCGACGTTGCGCTGCGTGATCACCGCCGGGTGGATGTTCTCGCGCAGCGCGGCGCGCTCGGCCGGCAGGCCGAAGGCGTCCCAGCCCATCGGGTGCAGCACGTTGAAGCCCTGCATGCGCTTGAGGCGCGCCAGCACGTCGGTGCCGGTGTAGCCCTCCGGGTGGCCGACGTGCAGGCCGGCGCCGGACGGGTACGGAAACATGTCCAGGATGTAGTACTTCGGCCGCGCCGCCAGCGCCGCCGGGTCGGTCGCGGCGCGGAAGCTGGCGCGGTCCTCCCAGACCTTCTGCCACTTGGGCTCGATGACGGCGGGGTCGTAGCGCATGGATCAGTCGGGAGCTACCAGAGGGGGTCCGGCAGGTCCAGATGACGCGCCGCGGCGCGGCGCCGCGTCAGGGGGCGAGC
This sequence comes from Deltaproteobacteria bacterium, assembly GCA_033764095.1. GTDB lineage: Bacteria > Desulfobacterota > Binatia > HRBIN30 > CADEER01 > JBDTMT01. The sequence continues at coordinate 800 of JANRJF010000173.1, forward strand.
AGCAGCTGCGCGACCGCGAAGCAGTAGAGCGCGAAGCCGATCACGAACATGACCAGCGCCGCATGCAGAAAGCGCGACTTGCCGTCGCGGATCACGATCAGGCGCTGCACCGTGGCCAACGGGCTGTCGGCGATCTCCTGCGTCGCCCAGCGCAGACGCAGCACGCCGCCGACGCCGACCGCGGCGGCGGCGAGGACGATGAGCAGGCCGGCGACGATCGTGATGCGTGCGATCGGGCTGACCAGGGCGATGCTGCGCCCGGAGAAGCCGGTGACGGTGATGACGATACCGCTCAGCCCCAGGATCGCCTGCGTCCGCGTCGCCAACGTGGTGATCTGCGTCTGCAGGATCTGGAACGCCTTCAGACCGTCGCCGGCGCAGAGCGTCAGGATCTCGCGCGCCTCGTTCGAGCTGTCGTCACTCATCGGCGTCTCTATAGGCGAGCGATCGGGCCGTACAATGGCCAAAGTTTCCATCTCGACGCGGCGGCGAATCGCGGTAGCCTGACCGGGTCCGGCGCGCCCCGCCGACCGCGGCGGCGCCCAGGGAGGAGTCGAGATGGCAGCAGCGAGTCTGGCGCGGCACGTCGAACCCGTCGGCGCGACGAGGACGCCTGGCAGTTTCGTCCGGCCCCGCCCGCCGCAGCGTATCGTGGCCCTCGCGGCGACGCCGCAGTCGGTGGAGATCGACCTGTGCGCGACGGCGCTGCTGGTCATCGACATGCAGAACGACTTCCTCCATCCGGAGGGCTGGGCGGCGTCGCGCGGCGCCGACCTCACACCGCTGCGGCCGGTCATTCCGCACCTCGAGCGGCTGACCGCGCGGCTGCGGCGCGCCGGCGTGCCGGTGATCTGGGTGAACTGGGGCGTGCGCCCGGATCACGCCAATCTCTCGGCGTCGTTCGTCGAGCGGGCGCGCGGCACGCACGGACCGAGCTACGGCGATCCGGCCCCCTCGGGGCGCGGCCGCATCCTGGTACGCGACGACTGGGGCGCGGCCACCATCGCGGAGCTGACGACCGACCCGGCGGATGTGCTGGTCCACAAGCACCGGCTGTCGAGCTTCTGGGACAACGAGCTCGACTCCATCCTGCGGCAGCGCGGCATCACCACCCTGCTGTTCGGCGGCATCAACACCGACCGCTGCGTGTTCACCAGCCTGCAGGATGCCAACTTTCTCGGCTACGACTGCGTGTTGGTCGAGGACGCGTGCGCGACGACGTCACCCGATTTCGTGCGCGAAGCCGTGCTGTACCTGGTGCGTCTGACACACGGCGTGGTCGCCGACATCGCCGCGGTTGCCGCGGCATGCGACGCGGAGCGCAGCGCCTGAGCGGCGGTCCGGCATCGATCGCGCGCGTGCAGGGATCGCGCCACGCGCCGGAACGGAGGAGGACGTGGTGGAGGATCGCGGCGTGGCCTCGGCGACTCGGGCGCGACGGAGTCGGTGGTGTGGCGGCGGCCGCCTGTGGCTGGCAGTGCTGCTGCTGGCGCTCGCCGCCGCTCCGGTCCGCGCCCAGATCAACCCGTGGATCGCGAACTCGATCTACAATCCCGCCGAGTGGGACTCCGCCGGGCCGGAGACCGCGACGCCGTGGCTGCATCCGCCACCGTACGAGCCCGGACAAGGCTGGGGCATCTTTCCGCCGGACAGCGCGCTGCGGGACGGTCGCTGGCATCACCTCGACAACCTGACCGGCAGTTGGGGCGGCGCGCGCGATCGCCTGATGGAGCGCGGCATCGCGCTGTCGATGGCCTACTTCGGTCAGCTCGCCGCCAATCCGGTGGGCGGCATGCGCGAGGGCGGCACCTCCTGGCGCGGCGACACCGCCGTCGGGCTGTTCGCCGACCTCGATCGCCTGGCCGGCCTGAACCGCACCTACTTCACCATCACCGGCGACTGGAAGGCGGGCACGGCGAGCCTGACCAACGCCTACGTCGGCAACCAGTTGCCGGTTCAGCTCGACAACGGCGACGACACCAGCACGGTGCGCCTGGTCAACCTCGCGGTCGGGCACGACCTGTTCGACGACCGCGCCGAGCTGGTCGTCGGCCGCGTCGTCACCGGCGAGGAGTTCGCGACCCTGCGCCTGCCGTGCACCTCGTTGAACCAGGGCATCTGCAGCATTCCGATCGCCGCGGCGCAGAGCATCTCCTTCCCCACCTTTCCGTCGGCGGTGTGGGGCGGGCACTTCAAGCTCAAGCCGCACACCACGTGGTCGGCGCAGATCGGCTCGTATCTGGTGTATCCCGACTTTCGCGACCCGAGCGATCACGGCGTCAACTTCGGCGCGCCGCAGGGCTCAGGCGCCCTGAGCCTGGCGCAGATCATGTATCTGGTCGGCGGCGCCGGCACCGAGCATCACACGCTTCCCGGCCGCTACATCCTCGGCGCCTACGGCGACAGCGAGCAGGTCACGGCGATGCAGAGCCAGACGCCGGTCTACGGCACCGGCGGCGTCTACGCGCTCGGCGAGCAGATGCTGTTCGCCGCCAGCCCCGGCTCGGACGTCGGGCTGTCCGCCTGGCTGGCGCTGAGCTGGGCGCCGCCCAACCGCAACCCGGTGTCGAACATGGCCGCCGGCGGGCTCAGCTATCAGGGCGTGCTGCCGAGTCGCCCGTGGGACGGTCTCGCCTTCATCGCGGCGTGGAGCGGCTACAGCCAGGATCTGCGCAGCGGCCAGCGGCAGCGCGGCGAGCCGCTGCAGCACGGCGAGGTTCTGCTCGAGATCAACTACCGCCTGTCGCTCGCCCGCTCGGTCTGGATCCAGCCCGACATCCAGGGAATCATCCA
>JANRJF010000174.1:0-8912 GCA_033764095.1 Deltaproteobacteria bacterium
CCCGCCCGGCGCCGCCGCCCGAGCCCGCAAGCGGGCATGAGGGTGGCCCGTCCTCGCATTAATGTGAGGCAGGCGGCCGCTGATCCGTGTAACTTCGGCGTCGTGGGCGCCGTATCTCGGGGCAGACCCGCCCGTTACGGAGAAACCATGATGGACCGCCGCATCCTGCTTGCTTCAGCCGCCGGCCTGTTCGGCCTCTTCACCTTCCGCTGGCTGCGCGCCGAGCCGGCCAAGGCCGCCGGGAAATTCGAGGTCGAGAAGACCGATGCGGAGTGGCGCGCGCAACTGACGCCGCAGCAATACGAGATCCTGCGCAAGCACGGTACCGAGCGGCCGTGGTCGAGCCCGCTGCTGAAAGAGCACCGCAAGGGCATCTTCGCCTGCGCCGGCTGCGACCTGCCGCTGTTCTCCTCCGACACCAAGTTCGACAGCGGCACCGGCTGGCCGAGCTTCTGGCAGCCGCTCGACAACGCGCTCGGCCGCACCGAGGACCGCACCTACGGCATGACGCGGATCGAGGTGCATTGCCGCCGCTGCGGCGGCCATCTCGGCCACGTCTTCGACGATGGACCGAAGCCGACGGGACTGCGCTATTGCATCGACGGATTTGCCCTCGTGTTCAAGCCGGCGACCGCGTCGGCCTCCTGATCCAGCCCGGCAATTGTTGCCCGGCCCGGCAATTTAGGCCCTGGTCCTGCGACCGGGGCCTTTTGTTCAAGTGCATGATCTGACGACGTTTTCCCCTTTGGCACGCGGCTTGCGACATCCGGTCCGAATGCGGCCCGGCCGCGCAGATCGAATGTGGAGAACGTGTCATGGGTATCTTCGGCGCTCTTACGACGGCGGTGGGCGGCCTGCGCGCCAATTCCTACGCACTCGAAAACGTCTCGGGCAACATCGCCAACTCGCAGACCACGGCGTTCAAGCGCGTCGATACCTCCTTCCTCGACCTGATCCCGCAGACCGCACTGACCGCGCAGCTTGCCGGCGGCGTGACCACGCAGTCGCGCTCCACCAACTCGGTGCAAGGCGACGTGCAGTCGGCATCGGTTGCGACCTTCATGGCCATCAACGGCAACGGCTTCTTCGCCGTGCAGAAGCCCGGCAACTTCACCGACGGCACGCCGGTGTTCGACGGCGTCGACCGCTACACCCGCCGCGGCGATTTCCAGCTCGACAAGAGCGGCTATCTCGTCAACGGCGCCGGCTACTATCTGCAGGGCGTGCCGATCGATCCGACCACCGGCAACCCGTCCGGCAGCTCGCCGCAGGTGCTGAAATTCCAGAACGACTTCCTGCCGGCGCAGGAGACCACCAAGATCGACTATCGCGCCAACCTCGCCAGCTATCCGCTGACCACCAAGCACGACACCTCGGTGCCGGGATCGGAATTGCTGGCGCCGGCCTCCTACAGCGCCGGCAATAATCCGCTGGTGCTGGGTACGCCGGCGGCGCCCTATACCGACGCCACCACCTCCGGCACCGTGCAATACAACAAGGATACGCCATCGGTGGTGAACACCGGTGCGACGCTGCTCAATGGCGCAGCCGGCACCGACTCCATCGCCGCCAACTTCGTTGCCGGCGACACCATCACGGTGAACGGCACGGTCGTCACCTTCGTCGCCTCGGGCGCGGTCGGCAACCAGCTCAACATCACCGACGACATCACCACGCTGCTGGCCAAGATCGACTCGATCACCGGCACCGCGATCCCGTCGAGCATTGCAGGCGGCTCGATCACGCTGCATTCCGGCACCACCTCCGACCTCACGGTGACGAGCTCGAATTCGACGGCCTTTGCCGCGCTCGGCTTCACCGGCACCGCGACTGCGACGCGCGGCGGCGGCGGCACGGTCGGCACCGGCCAGGTGATCGGCAACGACAATTCGACCTTCCTCGACGAGACCGTTGCGGGCGGCGCCGTCACCACCTACGACGTGTCGGGCGCGCCGGTGAACCTGCAATTCCGCTGGGCCAAGATCGACAGCGCCTCGCTCGGCGCGGGCCACACCGACACCTGGAACCTGTTCTACCAGGTCAATCCGAACGCGACCGGCACGGCCGTTGCCTGGCAGAACGTCAACGTCAATTTCACCTTCTCGGCCGCTGGCCAGATGTCGCCGCCGATCGCCTCGGTCACGCTCAACAACGCCACCGTCAACGGCGTTTCGCTCGGCAGTCCCGTGATCAATTTCGGCACCGGCGGCGTCACGCAATTTGCCGACGCCAACGGCAACGTGCAGGTCAACCAGATCCAGCAGGACGGCTTCCCGGCCGGCCAGCTGCAATCGGTCGGCGTCTCCACCAACGGCCGCATCGTCGGCAACTACTCCAACGGCCGCAACCTGGATCTGGCGGAGATCTCGATCGCGAGCTTCAACGGCACCAACTTCCTCAAGCGCGTCAACGGCGGCGCCTTCGAGGCGACCGACGAATCCGGCCAGGCGCTGTTCGGCAAGTCCGGCACCATCGTCGGCTCGTCGCTGGAGAGCTCCAACACCGACATCGCCGACGAGTTCACCAAGCTGATCGTGACGCAACAGGCCTACTCGGCGAACACCAAGGTCATCACCACCTCCAACTCGATGGTGCAGGATCTCCTCAACGTGATGCGGTAGTCCGCGAAGTTTCTCGGGATCGGGACGGTAGTCAGTCATGGGTCTAAGCCAAGCCCTTTCCACCGCAATGTCGGGTCTGCGCGCGACGCAGAACGCGCTTTCGCTCGTTTCGTCGAACGTCGCAAACGCGGAAACGCCGGGCTACGTCAAGAAGACCGTCAACCAGATCACCGGCCAGACCGGCGAGTACGGCTCGAGCGTTCTCATCAACGGCGTCAACCGCCAGCTCGACCAGTATCTACAGAGCCAGGTGCGCACGGAGGCGTCGGGCGCCGCCTATGCCGGCATCCGCTCGACCTTCCTCTCCAACCTGCAGGGCATCTACGGCAATCCGGCCGAAAGCGGCACGATCGAAGCCGCATTCAACGCATTCCTCACGTCGTTGCAGGGGCTGTCCACCAGCCCCGACTCGCAATCGGCGCGCATCGGCGCCGTCAACGCGGCAGCATCGCTGGCCCAGGAGCTCAACTCGACCACGGCTGGCATCCAGAACCTGCGCGCCAGCGCCGAGACGGGAATCAACGAATCCGTCATCACGGCCAACAATGCGCTGGAGCAGATCGCGGCGATCAACAACCAGCTGCAGGCCAGCGGCAAGACGGATGCCGCCACCGCCGCGCTGCTCGACCAGCGCGACCAGTATATCGATCAGCTCTCGGAGCTGATGGATATCCGCGTGGTCACCAACAACCTCAACCAGGTGACGGTATTCACCAATTCCGGCGTGCAGCTCGTCGGCACCGAAGCGGCGACGTTGTCCTTCAATCCACAGGGCACGATGACGCCGAACACGCTGTACAGCAACGATCCGACCAAGAACAACGTCGGCACGCTGACCATCACCTTCCCGCACGGCGGCGATTACGACCTGGTGTCGACCAATTCGATCCGCTCGGGCAAGATCGCCGCCTATCTCGAGCTGCGCGACAAGACGCTGGTCCAGGCGCAGACCCAGATCGATCAGTTCGCGGCGGCCATGTCGAGCGCGCTGTCGGACAAGACCACCGACGGCGTCGCAGCGCCGGCTTCCGTGTTGCCGGCGGCGGGCTACGATCTCGACCTCACGGGATTGCAGACCGGCAACGTCATCCACGTCACCTACAGGGACAACACCACCAACACCACGCATAACCTGTCGATCATGCGCGTCGACGATCCGAGCGTGCTGCCGCTGTCCAACAGCGCGACGCTCGATCCAGGCGACGAGGTGCTGGGCATCGATTTCTCCGGCGGCATGGCCTCGGTCGTCTCGCAGCTCAACGCCGCTCTGGCCAGCTCCGACCTGCAATTCGCCAATCCATCCGGCTCGACGCTGCGCGTGCTGGACGACGGCGCGCCGAACCGTTCCGACGTGCTCGCCGCCTCGGTGACGACCACGATGACGTCGCTGACATCAGGCAATGCCGAGCTGCCGTTCTTCACCGACAACGGCAAGGCGTATTCCGGCGCGATCACCGCGAACGGCTCGCAGATGACGGGCCTTGCCGGCCGCATCAGCGTCAACACGTCGCTGCTCGGTGATCCCTCGCGGATGGTGGTCTATTCGACCAGTCCGCTGACGCCGGCGGGCGACAATGTCCGCGCCAACTTCGTGCTCAATCAGCTGTCGTCGGGCTCGTTCCGCTACTCGCCGCAGACCGGCATCGGCACGACGGGCGCGCCGTTCACGGGCACGCTGACGAATTTCGTGCGGCAGATCCTCAGCCAGCAGGGCGAGGCGGCAACCGCCGCCAAGCAGCTCGCCGACGGCCAGAACGTCGTGCTCAACACGCTGAAAGAGAAGGCAACGGCGACTTCCGGCGTCAATATCGACGACGAGATGGCGCATCTGCTGGCCTTGCAGAATGCCTATTCCGCCAACGCGCGCGTGATGTCGTCCATCAAGCAGATGTACGACACGCTGATCCAGGCGATGTGAGGGGCCCATGGCTATCGACGGCGTAAACGGCAAGACTGCCTATATCGGATCGGCGATCGTCAATCTGCGCAATCAGCTCAACGACCTGACCCAGCAACTCGCCAGCGGCCGGGTTTCGACCACCTACGCCGGCCAGGGTCCGGACCGCGGCTTTGCGCTGAGCCTGCGCGCCCAGGTCGCGAGCATAGATGCGTTTGCCGACACCGCGACCAACGTCAACACGCGGCTGAGCGTCGTCAACCTTGCTCTCCAGGGCATGATCGACATCGGCAAGAACGTGAAGGCGGCGGCCGCTTCCTCCACCATCGTGCTCAACGACAACGGCCAGACCTCGGGCCAGATCACGGCACAGGCGGCGTTCGCCAATGCGGTGTCGCTGCTCAACAGCCAGTCCGGCGACCGCTATCTGTTCTCCGGCCGCGCGTCCGACACGGCCGCGACGGTGTCGGCCGACGTGATGCTCAACGGCAATGGCGGGCAAGCCGGCCTGAAGCAACTGATCGACGAACGCCGGCAGGCCGATCAGGGCGTCGGCAACATGGGCCGCCTCGCAGTATCCTCGCCGCCGCTGACGACGACCGTGACGGCGATCGCCGAAGACGGCTCGCCGTTCGGTTTCAAGCTCGGCGCGGTCACATCGTCGCTGACCGGCGCCACGGTGACGCAGCCGGCGGGCGTACCGCCGTCGGTGTCGGTCGATCTCGGCGCCGTCAATCCGAACGAAGGCGACCAGATCACCTTCAACCTCAACCTGCCGGACGGCACCAGCGAGCAGATCACGCTGACGGCAACCGCCACCAGTCCGGCGCCGGCGGGCTCGTTCCTGATCGGCGTCGACACGGTGGCGACGACGGCGAACCTGCAGGCCGCGCTCAATACGTCGATCCAGAAGCTCGGCGACACCGCGCTGGTGGCGGCTTCCGCGATCGCCGCCTCCAACAACTTCTTCAATCCGTCGGCCTCGATCGGCGGAATTTCGGTCAATAACCAGGACGCCGTGCCGGGGCCGATCACCGGCAACACGGCGCTGTCGGGCGCGGCGGGAACGGACTCGCTGACCACGGGCTTTGCTGCCGGAGACACCATCACCGTGAACGGCACGACGATCACCTTCGTGGCGTCGGGCGCGACCGGCAATCAGCTCAACGTCACCGACAGCGTGCAGGCGCTTCTGGCGAAGATCGACTCCATCACGGGCACGAAGAACGCCTCGACCGTCGGCAACGGCGCGATCACGCTGCATGGCGCCGACGGCCAGAGCCTATCCGTCACGAGTTCCAACGCGGCGGCATTCGCCGCGCTCGGCTTCGGTCCGACGGTGAGCGCCAATCCGGCGCCGCTCCGGGTCAGCGGGCCGCCCTTCAATACCTCGACGGCGCTGATCGGCGGCACGGCGGCCAACACGGTGTCATGGTATACCGGCGAGAACGGTTCGGATCCGGCGCGCGGCACTGCGGTCGCGCGCGTCGATCAATCGATCAACGTTCAGTACGGCGCGCGCGCCAACGAACAGGCGTTGCGCTACCAGTTGCAGAATATCGCGGTCTACGCCGCCGTCACCACCAACACCGCCAATCCGAACGCGGGCGCGCAGGTCAACGCGCTGCAGCAGCGCATTTCCGCAAATCTCGCGCCGCAGACCGGCCAGCAGTCGATCCAGGACATGCAGGCACAATTCGCCGGCGTGCAGACGGCCGTCAAGTCGGCGACGGATCGCCAGACCCAGCTCAAGGGCATGGCGCAGACGATGCTGGATTCGATCGAGGGCATCAATCAGGACGAGGTTGCAACCAAGATTCTGGCGCTGCAAACCGCGTTGCAGGCCTCGTATCAGACCACCTCACTGCTGTACCAGACGACGCTCACCAAGTTCCTGCCGATCTAGTAGCGCAGCCGGTGGCCTCGCACGCAAACAAAAGGCCCGCTTGCGCGGGCCCTTCGTTTTCGTCGGAGGCGAAGCCTCAAGCGGACTTGCGCTCGGCAGCACCGCCGGAAGTCTGCAGGTTGCGCGCGCTCTCCAGCAACTGCTCTTCGTGAGCGATCAACTTCTTGGCTTCCTTCAGCGCGTGATAGAGATCGCCGTTGAGGATGTGGTTGTTGATGCCCTCGATGAAGGGCCAGGCGCTGGGCATCGTGGTGAGAATGTCGCGCACCAGGCTGAAATAGGTCGGGTGATGCGCCATCGGGTCCGGCGACAGATACATCAGCTGCACGGCGAGATAGACCAGCTTGGCCGGCGTGTCTGCGGTGTCGGGCGTCAGGATGTCCTTCTCGCGCAGGATCGGAATCCGATCGCCGTCGATCAGGAGACGGGCGCGCTGATCGCTGTTGGTGACGACGCAGGCGCCGATGATGATTCGTTCGTGCGGCTTCAGTTCGACTTTCAAGGCCATGCCTGATTCTCCGTTGCCGTGTCTTTCGCGAAGGAAATGCCGGCTTCGCGCGCTCGAGCGCGCAGATCCTGGCCGATGCGGCAGCAATCCTTTCCGATCATAGTTAATCAATGGTGAACGGCGGAGGCCGCGAACGCGGCCCGGCGGGCGGAATTGCGGCTTTTCTCAGTAGAATTGCGGAGACGTACGGTCGATTGCGGTAAATGTCGCCTTAACGGCTTTCTGGTCCGCCGCCGCAGTGAAATTCATGCTTTTTTAGAAGGTTGCTTTCAGAGTGGGGCGTCGCTCGACCGAAGGGTCGGGACCACGTTTGTGTTCCGTTTCAGACCAGAAAGGTATGAAAATGTCCGGTATCGTCCTCTCGGCATCAGTTCGCCAGAACCTGCTCTCGCTGCAGTCCACCGCCGACCTGCTCGCCACCACGCAGAACCGCCTTGCCACCGGCAAGAAGGTCAACACGGCTCTCGACAATCCCACCAACTATTTCACCGCCGCCTCGCTCGACAACCGCGCCAGCGACATCAACAACCTGCTGGACGGCATCGGCAACGGCGTGCAGGTCCTGCAGTCCGCCAATACCGGCATCTCCTCGCTGCAGAAGCTGGTCGACAGCGCCAAGTCGGTCGCTACCCAAGCGCTGCAGGCAACCGTCGGCTACTCCGCCAAGTCCAGCGTGGCCGTCACCATCAACGGCGCCACCGCTTCCAACCTGCTCGGCACCGGCGCCCCGATCGATGCCACCTTCGCCGGAAGCGCGGTCAACAACAACCAGCTCCCGGTCTACTCCGCCAACACCGTGCTGGGCGCCGCCAAGGTCGCGACCAACCAGACCGCCTATACCAGCACCAACTCGACCGGCTCGGTCGCGCTGCAGGACAACACGGCAGCCGCCGCCACCGCCGGCCTGTCGCTCGACAACGCCGCCGGTACGCATCTTGCCTCCGCCGTGCTGACCTCGCTGTCCGGCCAGGTCCTGACGGTGAACGGCAACACCATCACCTTCAGCGCCGCCGCGACCTCGACCACCACGACCGGCAGCAACACCACGATCGGCCTCGGCGCCGGCACCACCTCGACCTTCGGCGATATCCTCACCGCGATCCAGACCGCGGCGGGCGCCGGCGTCACCGTCGGCGTCAACGGCACCGGCAACATCACGATCTCGACCGGCACCGGCACCGACGTCACGATCACCGGCGGCGCCGCGGCGACCGCGCTCGGCATCTCCACCACCAACCGCGGTGGCGGCATCATCAACAACACCGCCAACATCACCGCGGCGACCAAGCTGACCGGCCCGCAGGTGGCCGGCGGCGCCGACGCCCTGATCGGCGGCAACGCCCTCACCACCTCGGATTACCTGATCATCAACAACAAGACGGTCACGTTCCACTCCGGCGGCGGCAACACCGGCTCGATCGCGGGCAACAACCTGTCGATCGACATCTCGACCGGCACGATCAACGACATCCTGACCGCGATCAACCAGGCGACCGGCGGCACCGCCACCGTCAACGGCAGCGGCCAGATCAGCCTGCAGACCTCGACCACGGCCGACATCAGCTTCGTCGGCTCGTCGACCTCGACGCTGGCCAAGCTCGGCCTCAACGGCCTGACCGGCAACCAGGTGCTGCGCAACACCACCGGCGGCGCCAGCGCCATCACCGGCGCGACGCTGCTGTCGGGTGCTGCTTCGACCTCCTCGAACGCGCTCAGCGCGGCGTTCGCGGCCGGCGACACCATCACGGTGAACGGCCAGAATATCACCTTCGTGGCGTCGGGTGCGACCGGCAACAACCAGATCAACGTCACCGACAACGTGACGCAGCTGTTGCAGAAGTTCGACGCGCTGTCGGGTGCGACCCCGAGCTCGTCGAACGTCCTGGCCGGCGCGCTACAGATCCACACCGGCACCACCTCGGACCTCAGCATCTCCTCGTCGAACGCCGCCGCGCTTGCCGCGCTCGGCCTCGGCACCGG
>JANRJF010000175.1:0-36926 GCA_033764095.1 Deltaproteobacteria bacterium
GGCGCGCGCCGCCGGCGGGCGGCGCCAACTGGTCTTCGTCACCGGCGATCCGGGCATCGGCAAGAGCACGCTGGTCGATCACTTCCTCGCCTCGCCGCCGGCGCACGAGGCGCTGGTCGGGCGCGGCCAGTGCGTCGACGCCTACGGCATGGGCGAGCCGTACATGCCGCTACTCGAAGCGCTGCGCCAGGTGGTGCACGGGTCCGACGCGGCGATCGCCGCGCTGCGCAGCCAGGCGCCGACCTGGCTGCTGCAGCTCCCCGGCCTGCTCTCGACCGCCGAGCACGACGCGCTGCGGCGCGGCCTGGCATCGTCGACCAGCGCGCGCATGCTGCGCGAGCTGCAGCTCGCGCTGGAGGCACTCGCCGTCACCCAGACCATCATCGTGGTGCTGGAGGATCTGCACTGGAGCGACAGCGCGACGGTGGCGGCGCTTGCCGGGCTGGCCATGCGTCGCGAGGCGGCACGCCTGCTGGTCATCGGCACGTACCGGCCGATCGACGCGATCGCCGAGCTGCATCCGATCGTACAACTGAAGCACGAACTGACCGCCAAGCGTCAGGGCAGCGAGTTGCCGCTCGACGGCCTCGACGTCGACGCCATCGGCGCGTACCTGGCGGCGCGCTTCACGCCGCATGCCTTCCCCGCCGATCTGGCGGCGCGTCTGCACGCGCAGACCAGCGGCAATCCACTCTTCCTGCTCAATGCCATCGAGGACCTGGAGCAGCGGCACTGGCTGCAGCGCGTCGACGGCACCTGGCAGTGCACGGTCGCGCCGCGGCAGCTCGACGCGGCGGTGCCGGAATCGACGCGCGCCATGATCGAGGCGCGGCTGGCGCGTCTGCAGCCGGCGACGCTGGAGCTGCTCGAAGCGGCGAGCGTCATCGGCGCCGGCTTCGCCAGCCAGACGCTGGCGGCGCTGCTCGGCCGCGACGTCGCCGCGGTCGAGCGCGACTGCACGACGCTGGCGCGCAGCGGCCAGTTCCTCCGCGAGCTGGAGCCGCTCGACTGGCCGGACGGCAGCCACGGCGCGCAGTACGCCTTCCGCCATGCGCTCTACGAACAGGTGCTGTACCGCCGCGTCGCCGGCGCGCGCCGCCAGGGCTGGCATCGCGCCGCCGCCGCGCGGCTCGAGCAGGGTTTCGGCGACGCCATCGGCGAGCTGGCGGCCGCGCTGGCGCGGCACTGCGAACGCGGCGGCGATCTCGACCGCGCGGTGACGTTTCATGCCCGCGCCGCCGATCTCGCCCGCGCGCGCTACGGCTTCGATCAGGCGGCGGCGCTGCTGCGGCACGCGCTCGACCTGCTGCAGCGACTCCCGGCCGGCGCCGGACGCGATGCGCGGGAGATCGATCTGCAGTCGGAGCTGATCACCAACATCTATTCCACCGACGGCCCCGGCGCCGCCGAGCTCGAGCGGATCGCGGACCGCATCGACGTCCTGTCGCGCGACGGGGAGACCACGCCGGCGCTGCTCAACTCGCTGTTCGGCCTGATCGGGCTGTCGCTCACGCGCGGCGACCTGCCGCGCGCCGAGGCGGCCTGCGCGCGGGCCCGACAGCGCGCGGAGGAGGCGGGCTGGTCGTTCTACGCCGACGTCGCGCGCGGGCTCTTCGGCTTCGCCCAGCATCGGCGCGGCCACTTCAGCGCCGCGATCCCCGACCTGGAGGCCGGCGCGGCGCTGCCGCTGGTCGGCGCCAGCGGCATGATGGAGCCGTCGATCGGGTTCGCCAGCGACCTCGGCTTCACCCACGTCCTGCGCGGCGAGTTGCGCCGCGGCCTGGCGAACGCTCGAGAGGCCGACGCGCGTGCCGTGGCGACCGGGCATCCCCCCACCATCGTCTACTCTGCCGGCAACATGATGCGCATCGCGCAGCTGCTCGGCGATCGGCCGCTGGTCGAGTCTCTCGCCACCCGCATGGGAGAGCTCGGCGAGCGCCTGGCCTCGCCGCGCTGCACCGCCGTCAGCCTGCTCGGCCGCGGCTGGCTGGGTATCGACGCGGGCGCGGCGGACGGCTTCGCCATGTTCCAGCAGGCGATCGACATCTACCGCGCCCACAGTCACCTCTCGTACGGCCCGTTCTCCAGCCAGCAGCTGAGTGCCGGCCTGCTGCGGGTCGGCCGCCTCGGCGCGGCGCGCGCCGCGCTCGACGAGGCGTTCGCGCAGCTCGCCGCGACGCAAACGCGCTGGTGCGAGGCCGAGTTGTACCGCACGCGCGGCGACCACGCCGCCGCCGGCGCCGCCGCGCTGTCGGCACGCAGCACGGGACGGCAGACGGCGCGGCGCGACGCCGAGCACGCCTACCGGCGCGCGATCGAGATCGCGCGCCGGCAGGAGGCGCGGTGGTGGGAGCTGTTCGCCTGGTTCGGCCTGGCTCGCCTGCCGCCGGCCGCTGCGCGCGGCGACGCCAAGCGGGCGTTGCGCGCCCTGCATGCGGCGGTCGACGACGGCCTCGGGGTGGCGGCGCTGCGCGACATCCGGGCGTTCCTGGCCTGAGCGGGGAGCGCGGGCCCGCCGGCCGGCGCGGGAATTGGAGTGTGATTGGAATTGCGTTGGGATCTGGAGCCGCGGTTTGTCCTATTCTTCGCGCATGAGCGATGCGTCGGCGCCCCGCGATCGCCCTCGGCCGTCGTCTGATACCGCCTTCGTGGTGCATCTGACTGAGCCGGGTAGCGCCGGGGGCAGGCGGGCGAGGGGGCGGGTCGAGCACGTGCCGAGCGGGCGCACGACGCACTTCCAGTCGGCCGAGGGACTGCTGCGCTTCATGCGGCAGACGCTTGCCGCGGCGGAGGACGAGCGTGGGTGAGCGATCCGCCGCACGACTGGTTGCGGCACTGCTGCTACTGGGGCTGGCGGCCGGCTGCGGATCCGATTCGGCCGATACGCCGCCGGTCGTCGGCCCGCTGCCGACCGGTCCCGACGACGCGCAGGCCTACACCGAGGCATTCCTCGAGCAGAACCCGGGCGCCGAGCTGCAGCCCGAGCATCTGGTGGTCGTCGATCTCGGGCCGACCGGTGGCGAGGACGGCGACACCTGCGCCGATCGCGACGGAGTCGACTGCCTGCCGTATACGTTCGTCGAGGCGACGCAGCTGACACTCTCCATCGCGCACGCCCCGGAAGAGCTCGAGGAGCTCCTGCTGCGCGACGCCGGTGGCGGCGTCGTGCTGCGCGCGGCAGACGGCGCGCCGGCGGCGACGGCCGTCGTCGCCGCCGGCTCCTACGTGCTGGAGCTGCGCCACCTCTTCGCCGGCTCCGAAGCGGCGGCGCCGCGTCTCGTCTTCGTGCGGCCCGAGGCGACCGAGATCGACAGCGTGGGCCCGGCCGACGTCGCGGCCGCAGCGGACGGCACGCTGCCGGCGACCGCGCCGGTCGCGGCGATGCAGCTCAGCGCCAGCGCCGACTGTGTCGGGTGCGACTTCGCCAAGGCCGACCTCACCGAGCAGACGTTCGACGGTGCGACGCTGAGCGAGTCGATCTTCGACGGCGCGACCATGCTCAACACGACCTTCCTCGGCGCGACGATGGAGGATTGCTCGCTGCTCGATCTGCCGGTCGTTTTCCCGCTGCCCAAGAGCAACGGGAAGGCGTTCAACGCCGATTTCAGCCGCGCGACGATGACCGGGTCCGCATTCTCATTCGATGGGCCCGGGAACTTCGGATTCGTCGGTATCTTTCGCGATGCCATCCTCGCCATGACGCACTGGGAAAAGAAATTCGCCAGACCGCAGCCGGAGAACGAGGTCGTCTGCCGCGACACGTTCTTCTGCTCGACGTTGGCGGGCGACTTCCGCAACGCCGACCTGCGCGGCGCGCGCTTCGCCGCGATGCGCTTCAACCGCAACTTCGCCGCCAAGCCGGCCTTCGACTGCACCTTCCAGGGCGCCGATCTGAGCGGTGCCGACTTCAGACCGGTCCCACCGGTGAAAGCACTGGCCCCGGTCTGTCGCTTCGATCGCGAGCCCGAGACCGGGGACATCACCGTGCTGCGCGGCGCCAACCTCACGGGTGTGCGCGTGCATGGCGTGCTGCCGCCGCGCGGCAGCTTCGCCGACGCCGATCTCAGCGGCGCGATCCTCGACGACGCCGACTTCGGCAGCACCTCGGCGACCAATCCCGCCCAGGACCAGGGCGCCAATTTCTCGCGCGCCAACCTGACCGGCGCGAGCCTCGCCCGCACGCGCTTCGCCAATGCCAATCTCACCGGCGCGATCCTCACCGGCGTGACCCCGGGACTCGCCGGCCTCGACCTGCGGCTGACCGATCTCGGCGGCGCGATATTGGCGGGTCTCGATCTCTCGCACGTCGACCTCGGCCAGGTGCAATCGTTCCGCGATCGGGCGCCGCATCTGGCCGGCGCCATCCTGACCGACGGCACGGTCGGCGTGACGCTCACCGACCAGGTCTTTCCGCCCGGCTACGAGGAGCTGAAAGGCGCCGACCTGAGCGGCGCGACGCTGACCCGCACCGAGTTGCTGCGGGCCGATCTGGAGGGCGCGACGCTCAATCGCATCAAGGCGGTGGGTGCCAATTTCACCTTCGCCAACCTGCGCGGCGCCAAGCTGCGCGGCGCCGAGCTCGGGGTCGAGCCGGGCAGGGAGATCGCCGCGGCGTCGCTGCGCGGCGCGTTCATGCCGGACGTCGATCTCACCGATGCCGACCTGCGCTCGGTCAACCTCGCCGGCGCGCACCTCTACGGCGACACCGCGCGCACGCTGCTGATCCGCACCCGGCTCGATTCCGCCAACTTCAGCAAGGCGATCTGCTCCGGCGCGCACTTCAGCGGCACGCTCAGCAACGCCGTGTTCGACGGCGCCCAGCTGGTCAACACGGTGTTCAACGGCGCCACGATGACCAACGCCAAGCTCGACGACGCCTACCTGCAGGGCGCCGACTTCTCCAGCGCCGTCGGCGTGACCGGCGTGGTGCTGAGCAACTCCGCCGTCGCCGCCGTCCCCGGCACCTGGTCCTTCACCGAGCAGGACGGCACGCCATTCGTCTTCCGCTATGAAGCGACCAAGCTCGGGCCGCTGGCGACCGACGCCAGCGTGCGCTGTCCGAACGGCTCGAAAGGTCCGTGCTGCCCGACCAACGACCTGACCGCCTGCCTCGGCGGCAAACTGAAACCGGTCGGGCAGGGGCCGTTCCCCCCCGTCCCCGCCTGCGTGCCGAAGGCGCCGCGCTACGACAACTGCATCACGCCGCGGCCGACCCGCACGCCGCGCCCAACCCCGACCCCGACGCCGCGCTGACGCGCCGGCTCGATCTGACCAGAGGTGACGTATGAGCATTCGACGTGGACGCCGCCGACTGTCGCGGCGCGAGTTCATCGCTGGCAGCGCGATGACCGGACTCGCGCTTGGCTTGCCCGGCGTGTTGAGCGGCTGCGGTTCGGATGACGACGCGACGACCGCCGCCACGCCGACGCCGACCGTCACCCCCACCGCGACGCCAGTGCCGGCCGGGCCGCGCGAGGATCGCACCTTTCACTTCGACCTCTCCTTCGCCGACGTCGAGGACGCCTGTCTGCACATCTTCAACAGCAGCGACGACGGCCTGCATCTCGAGTCGCACACCGCCGAGTCGCGCGCCCATTTCCGCGACGAGCAGCCGCTGCTGCGCGGCGTGTCCGACCAGCGGCTGACGCATTTCGCCGTCGATGTCGACCTGCCGGCCGATTCGCTGCAGCAGTTCTCGATGACCGGCCGCCGCCGCGACACCGGCGAGGCGGCGCTGCTCGGCCTGCAGATCCACGTGCCCGAGGAGGTGCAGCGCACGCTGGCGGCGCATCGCCGCGCCGGCGGCCTGGCGCGCCGCTACTCGGCGAAGCTGCGCGCCTATGGCCTGCAGCAGCTCGCCGACGAGATCGACGAGGAGGATCTGGCGCCGGCGCTGGAGGAGTTCGTCTCGCCGTGGGACGCGGCGGTGTCGCTGGTCTTCTTCCATCCCGAGATCATGAACCTCGACCTCGACCAGGGGCCCGAGATTCTCGACCTCATCGGTTCGCTGCCCTGCCCGGACGACCGCGATCCCAACTGCGTCAAGTTCCTCGACGCGCTCGCCTTCCGCATCGCCGAGCACTGGCCGGCGACCGAGTCGGGCCTCACCGTCTTCAACGGCAACGTCGTGCCGGCCTGGGCGAAACTGGTGCCGCTCATCCATCCGCAGACCGGCGAGCCGTTGCGCGACACGATGGGCGAGCCCGCCTACCACACCCAGCTGGCGCCCGAGACGATCGCCGCCGCGCAGCAGACCATCCGCGAGACCTTGCGCGCCGTCTTCGACGACCCGCGCTTCGAGGGCACCAACTGGCACAACGTGGCGGGTCGTTCGGCGACGGCGTTCAGCTTTGCCGCCGCCAGCGGCACGGCGGCGCAGCGCACCGGCTTCCAGCTGGTGGCGGAGCATCCGCCCGGCACCAACGCGCACGGCCTCGACATCGTCTCGTTGCGCATTCTCGACCAGGCCAAGCGCAAGCTGCAGCTGGAGATCCGCAACTGGCACCTGCGCACGCACGCGGTGAACCTGCAGTTCGCCAACGAGGCGGGCCCGCTGCCGATCGGCACGCGCGGTCCGGGCGACACCGAGCGCTCCAAGCGTCTCGGCATGGTGATCACGGCGAACACCATCTGCGGCATCCCGGTTCCCTTCGACACCCAGAAGTACGAGTTCGAGGTCCCGGCCGATGCGACGCACGCAACGGTGCTGTTCGGCAGCCTCGGCCTCGGCGGCGACCCGTTCTGCCCGGAGGCGCTGTTCGGCTCGATCTTCACCATCATCTTCAACATCGGCCTGCCGGTGATCGCGCTCACCGCCGGGTCGATCGTCAGCATCAAGCTGTCGGCGGACGTGATTCGCCAGACCGAATACGCCATCGCCGAGGCGGTCCAGCGCTGGCTCACCCAGGTCCTGCTGCAGTCGAGCCCCGCCTTTGCGCGCGGCATCTTCGGCTTCTCGGAATCGGGCAGCGTGCTCGACCTGCTGAAGGGGTTGCTCGACCTGGTGGCGACGTTCGTCGTCGAGCTGCTGCTGCCGGTGCTGACCATCGGCGGTCTCTACGCCGTCGGCGCGGACATCGGAGCCGCGGCCTCGAACTTCCTGTTCGCCGGGCTGCAGATGCTCGGCAACGTCGCCACCGCGGCCGAGCTGGTGCAGACCGTCACCGAAGTGCTGGGCAGCCCGGCGCTGTTCACCAACAAGCTGTCGCTGGTGATGCGCACGACGGTGCGTATCGAGAAGGACCCGGAGAACTTCCAGTTCCCGGCGCGCGCCCGCCACTACGCGGTGACGCTGATCTACGACGAGGCATCGTCGGTGGCGCACAAGCGGGAGGGGGAGATCAGTCCGGGCCGCGTCGATCCGATCGACGTCGTCTTCGACGGCGTGCCGTCGGGCGGCAAGGTGACGGCGGACGTCGTGCTCACCACCGAAGAGGGCTACATCATCGGCCGCGGCGTCAACGCGAGCGGCGTCGAGGGGCCGATCGGGCCGCTGAAGAACACGCCGAGCGAGGCGGGGACGATCGTCGCGCCGATCAAGGAACGGCTCATTCCGCTCACCCAGGCGACGCAGTACGAGCACAGCCTGGAGCTGCAGTATCGCGATGGGGCGCGCGTCTGGGTCGAGGGTCCGGCACCGACCGCGCTGCGCGGCGCGCTCTGCCAGGGCCAGGACGATCGCCTCTGCGGACTGGGCGGCATCAGCATCAACCAGCGCAGCGGCATGGCGGGCTACAGCTTCTCCGCCGGCGGCCAGGGCGATCGGCCGTTCTGCGGCGAGAGCGGCAGCGGGGTCATGCACCTGGTGCAGAACGTCTTCCTCGGCGAGCGGCCGGAGCGCGGCCTCAAGACGCTGCCGTGCGGCTTCCGGTTTCCGGCGGCCATCGCCTACGAGCGCCTCGGTACGGCGAGCGGCCGGCACTTCTTCACCGAGCCGACCGCCGACGGCCTCGGCTACTACCTGCAGTCGGTGGTGCTCGACGAGACCACGCCGCTGGCGCTCGAGCAGCCGGCGACCTGGGGCCGCTTCACCCAGGCGCTGGAGTCGCTCGCCGTGGTGCCCACCGGCTACGTGATCGGCGTCAGCCGCATCAACCACAAGATGGAGATCCTGCGCCTGCCGGCGACGGTGCTCGACCGCGCCGCGGCGCCGGAGGCGGTGCCGTTCGCGGTGCAGAAGGCGGGTCCGGGAAGGCGCGAGGGGCTGCTCGACGCGCCGGTGGCGGTGACGGTGTTCGACGCCACCATCCTGGTGCTGGAAACCGGCAACGCCCGCATCCAGGCGTTCGACGTCGGCGGCACGCCGGTGCGCCAGTTCCGCAACCAGACCAGCGCCATCATCGAGCTGGAGAAGGGCGGCGGCGTCGAGTACCTCGACATCGCGGCCGACGGCCTGGGCTACCTGTACGTGTTGTCCACGGCCAACGGCGGCCAGGCGGTCGCGGACTATCGGCTCGATATCTTCACGCCGCAGGGCACGCGTCTGACCCGCACCAGCGGCGTCGCCGCGGCGCGCATCGCGGTCGATACGTTCCGCAACCTCTACACGCTCAACTTCAGCAGCCTCCAGTTCGCGCCGCGCATCGAGCCGTCGCTCTCGCAGTGGGTGCCGTCGACGCCCGAGGCCTGATCGCGCGCCAGCGACCGCGCGCGGCAACACCAGAAGGTGAGCGAGTACCGGATCGGCACGGCGATATGGATTTTCAAGCCGCATCCGTCTGCGCTGTGCGCGCGTCGATGAACGGCAGCATCCAGTAGGCCCCCCGCATGCCCACCAGGTGCGGTGCCTGTGGTTCCATCACTGACACGGCGGGTGATTGGTGAAGTTCGGCGGGGTGAGGCAGTTCTCGAAGCAGAACTGCTCGGTCGGCACGCACCGCGGGATGGGTGGAAAGGGGCCGGTGACCGGCGTGAGGGTGCCGGCCGTGCACGGACCGCCGTCGCCGTTCGGGCAGGTGACGCTCGGGTCGGTGGAGAAGGGGCCGAGCTGGGTGGCGCCGTAGGCGAAGGTGAAGGGCGTGCCATCCTGCTCGTTGAAGGTCCACGATCCGGGCGAGGTCGAGACGCCGGCGTCGAGGATGGTGGCGCTCAGCACGCTGGTGGCGGCGGAGAAGTCGGCCCCCTGCAGGTAGGCGAGCTCGAACTTGGCGTCGGTGAGATCGGCGCCGTTGAAGGTCGCGTTGACCAGCACGGCGTGGTCGAAGGTGGTGTCGTTGAAGCTGCCGCTGAACGCGGCGCCGGCGCAGATGGCGCCGCCGAGCGCGGCGGAGTCGAGCTGCGTGCCGACCAGCTTCGAGGTGCCGTAGAGGTGCGCGTTGGAGAGGTCGGCGCTGCGCAGGTCGGCGTTGGTGAGGTCGACGTTCACCATGTACGCGCCGCCGAACTCGGTGACCGGCGCCATGGTGCCCGGCTGCACGCCGGCGCGGACGCCGCGCAGCGAGGCGTTCTTGAGGCTGGCCAGGTTGAGCCGCGCGGCGATCAGCGAGGCATTGTCGAGGATCGTCCCCTCCAGGTCGGCCTCTTCCAGGCCGGCGCCGTCGAGAGTCGCGTAGGACAGGTTGGCGCCCTTGAACTGCGTCGTCTTCGGCGCGAACTGGCAGCCGCCGGTCCCGGCCGGCAGACAGGCGAGGTTGACGCCGTGCGCGCTGCCGTCGGAGAGGGTGGCGCCGACGAAGCTGGTGGCGGTCGACAAGGTGGCGCCGGAGAGGTCGGCCTGTGAGAGATCGACACCGGCGAAGTCGCTGCCGGAGAAGTTGGCGCCGGCGAAGTTGGTGGTGGGGGTCAGCGTGCTGCCGACGAACGACGCCTGGCGCAGATCGCAGCCGCTGAAGTCGGTGCCGGTCAGGTCGACGTCGCTGAAGCTGGCGCCGGTGCTGTCGTCGGACAGCGTCGCGCCGACGAAGCTGGCCGGGCTCAGGCCTGCCTCCGGCTGGCCTTCCGCGTTGCGCCCCAACACGTCGGTGGCGGCGAAGCGCGCGCCGCGCAGATCGCTGCCGGCGAAATCGGCCGCGACGCTGGAGGCGTAGTCGAAGCTCGCGCCGGCGAACGAGGCCCCCTGCAGCACAGCGGTGCCCAGGCAGGCGCTCTGGAAGGTCGCGCCGCTGAAGTCGGCCATGGCGAGCGCGATCGGTCCCTGGGTGGTTTCGAAGGAGGTGTTGCAGTGGATGACGCAGCAGCTGCCGGGTGGGATGTCGTCGTGCGTGCGGCAGCTCGGTCCCTGACAGGTGTTGCCGGGGTCGGGCAGGAACGCCGCCTGCGTGAAGCGCGCTCCAGTCATCGTGGCGTCGCTGAAGATCACGGACTCGAATTGCGTCCGGTCGAAGATCGCCGCGGCGAGATTGGTGCCGAAGAAGGCGACGTCATGCACGGTCGCGCCGGTGAAGTCGGTGCCGGAGAGGTTGATGCCGAACAGCTCCAGCGGCGCCCCGGTCAACGTGACGCCGCGCAGGTTGCAGTTCGGGCAGTCCTGGTCCGCCTCGACCGTCGCCAGGTCGCGGTTGCCGGCACTGGCCAGCCTCGGGCGCAGAAAGACCGGTTGCGGTGCGGCGCCGGCGTCGCCGGCGCGCGGGTGGCGCACCTGCAGGGTGAAGGCGCCGGCCAGGGTCACGGTCTGCGACCGCCCTGCGGGGCCGACCTGCACGACGATGCCGCCCATCTCGTCGCGCAGGATCAGCCTCGGCGTCGCGTCGCCTTGGTCGGCGACCGCGAGCGTCAGCTCGGTGCGGCGGGCGAAGTAGTACGGCACCTCGTCGACGCCGGCGTCGACGCCGGTGTCCGGCGCGCCGCCCTCGCTCGCCTCCAGGTCGAGGAAGACCGTGTGGGTCGCGTTCACCGCCGCATCCGGATGGGCGGCCAGGAACGCCTCGGAGACGCCGCCGGCCGGGGGCGTCGGCGGACCGGCGGGGGACGAGTCGTCGTCGCCGCAGCCGGCGACGCACAGCATGGCGACGGCGAGCGCACGGAGGAGGCGGACGAAGGACATGGGCGCGAAGACCTCACTCTTGCCCGAGGCGGGGGCGCATTGCGAGACGATTCGCGTGCGGCGCGCCGTCAGCCGGCCTCGCGCTCCAGCCGCACGATGAGCCGGCCCAGCAGCGCCGTGGTCGCCTCCACCTGCGTCGATCGGCTGGCGCGCAGCAGGCCCGCCACGGCGTGTTCGACCGTTCCCGGCGCGGGTCGGTCGAGTGCCAGGCCGGCGGCCGTCAGTTCGACGGTCACCCGGCGGCGGTCGCGCGGGTCGCGCCGGCGCGCCAGCAGCCCCTTGCGCTCGAGCCGGCGCAGGGCGGCCGAGATCGTGCCGGGATCGAGATGGAGCAGCGCCGCCAGCTGGCCGGCGGTCATGCCCGGGCGCTTGCCGAGGCAGCGGATCACCAGCCGCTGCTGCGCGGTGACACCGAGCGTGGCCTCCATGCGCAGCGACAGCCGTTCCAGCGCGTGGTTCAGGCGCCACAGGTGCTGCAGAAACTCCAGCGCCGCGCCGAGCGCGGCGGCGGGTCGAGGGCCATCCGCGCGACGCCTCATCGGTCCGCCACGGCGGTGCGCAACGCGATCAGCCGCTCCAGCAGCGTGTCGACGTCGCGTTGGGCGCGCACGAAATAGCGCGCCGCGGAGCCGGCGCGCCGGCCGACGCGGACGCCGACCAGGCGCTGCGGCTGGTCGAGGCGGAAGACGTCCTCGTCGGTGTCGTCGTCGCCGAGGTAGAGCGCCATGTCGGCGGCGACCGCCGTGCGCACCGCGACCAGGGCGTCGCCCTTGTGCGGGGCATGGGCGGGCACCAGGTTGACGACCAGCTTGCCGGGGATCACGCGCAGGCGCACCGGCAGCACCGCCACCATGCGGTCGATCGCGGCGCGCGCCGCGTCGCGATGCACGGCATGGCGATAGTGCACCGCCAGCGACAGGCGCTTGTCCTCGATCTCCATGCCGGGCCAGCGGCGGACCGCCAGCGCGAGCAACGGGCGCGCGCGCCGCACCACCCGTGCGCAGGCGAGCTCGTCGTCGGCCGGCTCGATCCCGTGGTTGCCGATGAGGTGCGGAACCGGGGCGCGGCCGAGCCGCCCGGCGAGGTCGTCGCGACTGCGCCCCGAGATCACCGCACAGGGATAGAGCGCGCACAGGCGGGTCAGCAACTGCTCGGTGCGGGCGCGCATCGCCGCCTGCTCACGGTCGGCCACGATCGGTGCCAGCGTGCCGTCGAAGTCGAACGCCAGCAGCGTGCGCGCGTCGGCCAGGTGCGCGAGCACCGGCGCCTGCGCGGCGGCGAGGAGGTCGGTCACGCGTCCTCGCCGTGCTCGCCGAGCGGCGACGGGCCGGACAGCCGGCCGGACAGGCGTTCGCGGCGGCGCAGCTCGGCCGCGTCGGTGAGCATGCGGCCCGCCCAGCGGTAGACGTTGAACTCCGACACCAGGCGGCGCATCGACTCCATGCGCTCGCGCTGCTCCTCGGCCGGCATGCGCAACGCGGCGGCGAGCGCGTCGGCCGCCTGGCGGATGTCGTACGGGTTGACGATCAGGGCCTCGGTCAGCTCGCGCGCCGCGCCGGTGAACTGGCTGAGCACCAGCACGCCGCGCAGGTCGTCGCGCGCCGCGACGAACTCCTTGGCAACCAGGTTCATGCCGTCGTGCAGGCTGCTCACGTAACAGACGTCGGCGGCGCGGTAGTAGCGGAAGACGGTCGGCGGTTCGTGATGGGCGCGGCGCAGCACGATGGGTTGGTAGGCGCCGGACGCCCAGCGCGCGTTGATCTGCGCGGCAAGCGCTTCGACCCGCTCGTTGAGCTCGCGATAGCGGGGAATCTTGGTGCGACTCGGCGCGGCGAGCTGCACGAAGGTGACGCGGCCGCGATACTCGGCATGGCGGGTGAGCAGCTCGTCGACCGCTGCCAGGCGCTCCTCGATGCCCTTGGTGTAGTCGAGCCGATCGACGCCGACCGCCAGCAACGTCTCGCTGCCGACGCCGAGCTCGTCGCGCACCGCCTGGCGACACTCGGCCGCTGGCGGCAGCCGCGCCGCCCAGTGCACCGGCCATTCGATCGAGACGGGGTACGGACGCACGAGTGTCCGCCGGTGCCGCTGCACGATGGCGCGCTCCTCGCGGTCGATGCGGCTCTCCATGAACGCGTCGACCGAGTCGATGAAGTTGTTGCAGTGCTGCTGGGTGTGGAAGCCGAGAATGCTCGACCCGAGCAGACCGGAGATCAGCTCGTGCCGCCAGGGGCAGATGCCGATGCGCTCGGCGTTGGGCCAGGGCACGTGCCAGAAGGTGATGATAGTGGCGCGCGGCAGGCGCTTGCGGATCATGCCCGGCGCCAGCCCGAGGTGGTAGTCCTGCACCAGGATGATGGGGTCGTCCTGGTCGACCTCCTCGCACACGGCCGCGGCGAAGCGTCGGTTGGCGACCACGTAGTGCTCCCAGTCCTCGGCGCGAAACAGCGGGCGCGCGTGCGCCAGGTGGCAGAGCGGCCAGAGGCCCTCGTTGGAGAAGCCGTAGTAGTAGCCGGTCTCCTCCGCCTCGCTCAGCCAGACGCGCCGCAGCGTGTAGGACTCCTCGCCGGGCGGGACGCGGACGTGGGCGGTGGCGTCGGCGGTCTCGCGGTCGGCGCTGCCGCTGCCGTGCGCGACCCAGACGCCGGAGCAGGCGCGCATCACCGGCTCCAGCGCGGTGACCAGGCCGCTGGCCGGATGGACGACGCGCACGCCGTCGGCGGTGCGCTCGTGGATGTACGGCTCGCGGTTGGCGACGATGACGATGCGCTCGCCGTGCAGGTGCTGCCGCAACACCGAGCGCAGGCGCTCCGGGCTCCATTGGCCGCCGCGCGTCTCGCGGTCGCGCTCGTCGGCCAGCCGCTCCGCCAGGGCGCGGACGTCGCGCAGCAGCGGCTGAAAATCGCCGCTCGCCTTGCCGCGCAGCGCCTGCTGCAGCTCCAGCGTCCAGCCGCGCCAGAAGACGCGCGCCGCCAGCAGCGACACGAGGGAGGCGCCGAGCGACAGCAGGCAGACCGCCGCCAGCCAGAGATTGCGCGCCGTCGCCTCGCGCCGCTCGACGAAGCTCAGGTCGTGCACCAGCGCGACGACGCCGAGCGTCCCGGTGTCGTCGCGCAACGCGCTCACGCTCAGGTGCACCGGGCCGGATGGCAGATCGGAGGTCATCGACCACTCGTCGCTGGCCACCTGGCGCGTGTGATCGAGCAGCGACCGGCAGGAGAACGCGGTCGGATAGTTGTCGGTCATCGCCAGCAGCGTGCCGTCCGGCGTGCAGGCGGCGGCGCCGAGGATGCGCTCGTCGCGCGTGATGTCGGCGAGGGTTGGGGCAAGACGGGCGCGGTCCGCCCAGGTGCTCACCAGGCCCTGTCGGGCGGCAGCCACCGCCAGGTTCGAGCGCAGGGCGAGATCCTTCTCGAACCACGCCGCCAGGGTGCGGGTGAGGGCAAAGTAGCCGAGCAGCGACAGGACGCCGAGGCTGGCCAGGAGCACGATCAGAAAGCGAACGGTGCGCCGCACCGCGCCGAGGCTAGCAGATATCGTTGGATATCCAACTATTCGGCGACCGAGGCGCGCGGGGCGGTTCGGCCGGCGCGGGTTCCGTGCTAGCCGTGGACCCATGCGGCTCGAGGACCTCGGGTTGATCGGGAACTGCCAACTCTCCGCGCTGGTGCACCGCGACGGGTCGATCGTGTGGTCGTGCATGCCGCGCTTCGATTCGCCGCCGGTGTTCGCCGCCTTGCTCGACGAGGCGCACGGCGGCCGCTTCACGATCGCGCCGGCCGACCAGCGGTCCGGCGCGCAGCGCTACCTACCCAACACCAACGTGTTGGAGACGCGCTTCGAGGTGCCCGACGGCGCCTTCCGCGTGCTCGACCTGGCGCCGCGCTTCATGCTGCACGAACGCAGCTTCCGCCCGACCAAGCTGCTGCGCATCGTCGAGCCGCTGGCCGGCACGCCGCGCGTCCGCGTGTCCTGCGATCCGGTGCTCGGCTGGTCGCGCGCCCGCCCGCGGCGCGAGCTCGGGTCGCACCACATCACCTATCACGGCTACGGGACCGAGCTGCGGCTGACGACCGATGCGGCCCTGTCGTATCTGGACGGCGATCCGTTCGCGCTCACCGAACGCAAGCACTTCGTGCTCGCCTGGGGCGCGCCGGTGGAGGAGTCGATCGCGCCGCTCTGCGAACGCTTCCTGCGCGAGACGGTGCGCTACTGGCAGCTCTGGGTGAAGCGCTGCAACATCCCGCCGATCTACCAGGAGGCGGTGATCCGCTCGGCGCTGGCGCTCAAGCTGCACTGCTTCGAGGACACCGGCGCGATCGTCGCGGCGCTGACCACGTCGATCCCCGAGGCGCCGGGCTCGGGGCGGACGTGGGACTACCGGTACTGCTGGCTGCGCGACGCGTTCTACACCCTCGGCGCCTTCCGCCTGCTCGGCCATTTCGAGGAGCGCGAGCAGTTCATGCAGTTCCTGCTCAACATCGCCTCGTCCGCCCCGGATCTCGACCTGGCGCCGCTCTACCGCATCGACGGGCGCAGCGATCTCGCCGAGCGGACGCTCGACGACTGGCCCGGGTACCGCTCGGAACGGCCGGTGCGGGTCGGCAACGACGCGGCCACCCATCGCCAGTACGACGTCTTCGGCGAGATGGTGCTGGCGTTGGCGCCGATGTTTCTCGACGCGCGCTTTCGCGAGCAGATGACGCCGACCCTGCTCGACCTGGTCACCCGGCTGGCGCGCAAGGCCGTGCAGGTCGCCGGCCAGCCGGACGCCGGCATCTGGGAGTTTCGCTCCGAATGGCGGCCGCAGACGTTCAGCTCGCTGATGTGCTGGGCCGCCGCCGACCGCATGACGCGCATCGCGGCCATCCATCGGCCGGCGGACGCCAACGAGTTCCACGAAGCGGCGGAGCGCATCCGCGCCGAGGTGTTACGCGAAGCGGTCGATCCGATCCGCAACTCGCTGGTCGCCGACTACCGCGGCCGCGAGGTCGATGCGGCGCTGCTGCAGGCGGTGACGTTGCAGATGCTGCCGCCGGGCGATCCGCGCATGCAGGCGACCGTGGACGCCGTGCGCGCCGACCTCGACCACCGCGGCTGGCTGAAGCGCTATCGGACCGACGACGGCTTCGGCGTGCCGCACGTCGCCTTCATGCTGTGCACGTTCTGGTTGATCGAGGCGCTGGCGACCCTCGGCCGGCGCGACGAGGCGAGCGCGCTCATGGATCGCGTGCTCGGCGTGCTGTCGCCGCTCGGCCTGCTCGCCGAGGATTTCGACCCCGAGGCGGGCGCGATGTGGGGCAACTTCCCGCAGGCGTACTCGCACGTCGGCCTCATCCACGCCGCCTTCGCCGCCGCGCCGCGCTGGTCGGAGTTCGATTCCTGACGGTGCGCGCCCACCGCCGGCGCGCCTGGTCAGCCGCGCTACGACGCGGGGCAGCCGCCCGGCGTGTGCGGATTCCACTGCGAGAGCGACGGCTGCACGCGCGGGGCGTTGGCGATCGTCTCGTAGTTGAGCGTGTACACGTTGCGGAAGGTGTCCACCGCCAGCCGCGCCGCGGCGATGCCGGTGGTGCGGGTGAGCAGGTTGCCCTGCGGATCGTAGACGTCGAGCCGGTAGTCGGCCGCGGTGGCGCCGTCGTTCACGAACGACAGCACGTACATGTAGCCCATGCCCTCGACGCCGAGGTCGAGGTAGACGATGCCGGCGCCCTGCTCCAGGGCGACGACGTTGCTGGTGCCGTTCTGGAAGCGCAGCACCGGGTTGCCGGAGGTGTCCACCGCCTGGATGCGCTGGTTGCCGTCCTCCAGGATGAGGATGGTCGCGTCGAACACGGTCACCGCCACCGGGGCGTTGAGCAGGCCGGGCCGCGTGCCGTAGCCCATCTTCGAGACCGAGAACGGCGCGCCCTGTGGCGCGCTCTGCGGGTTCGTCGGCGTCGCCGGCAGCTCGATGATCTGCATCTTGTGGTTCTGCCGGTCGACGCCAATGACGTAGCCGGTGGGGACCACGGCGAGCGAGTCGAGCGCCTGGCTGAACACACCCCAGACCAGCGGGTCGTCGAGATCGAACGGCGAGCTGTCGGTCGGATTGGTCGACTTCAGGTAGAAGCTCTGCTCGGTCGGCTGCAGGAAGAAGTTGCGCGTTCCGCCGGGCGTGCCGAGCTTCTCGTAGACGGTGCTGATGGTCTGCTGCAGCCCGCACGAGAGTTGCTTCAACACCGAGTCCGGCGCCGGATCCGAGGTCAGCGACAGGTTCTGGATCATGTACATGATCCCGCCGCTCGTCTGGCCGCAGAACGGGATGCCCTGGCCGCCGGCCAGGTACGAGTAGCCGACCGCACCGGTGCGCTGGCTAAGGGTGATGCCGGTGACGTCGTTGAGCGCGTCGTCGTCGCCCTGCATCAGGTTGGCGATGGTCGCGGTCGGCGCGGCGGTGGAGACCCAGACGTGCTGGCCGTTCTGGTACTCCAGCTTGAGGTCGTGCACGTACTGCGTCGACTGGGTGAGCGGGATCAGCAGCTCCTTGATCGTCACGCTGATCTCCTGCTGCGTGCCGGGCACCGGTCCGTAGGGGCCGATGTTGCCGCTCGCGTCGGTGCTGCGCCCGACGATGCAGCCGGAGGCGGAGGTCAGGTAGATGTCGACCGTCACGTTGCCGCCCGACGGCACGCCGTCGAAGGTGACTTCGATCGGTGCGCCGCGACCCGGCTCGATCGTGCCGGTCTGCTTGTGCGCGACTTTCGACGCCGAGTCGTAGGTGAGCCTGACCTCGTAGTTGCGCGCCGTGGCGGGGAACTGGAAGTCGTCCGGGTCGTGGTTGATGATCACCATCGTGTTCATCGTCAGCGTCAGCTGGTTGGTGAACAGGGCAGGGCTGGCCAACACCTCGACGACGGTCTCGGCGATGGTCGCGACGTCGGCGGCGACGGCGATGAGGCGGAAGATGACGCCGAGCGGGCCGGCGAACTCCACCACGTTGGCTACCACCGCGCTGGCGAGGATGTAGGCGAGCACCGCCGCCCCCTGGCCGGTGGCGAAGAAGGCGCTGAGCACGGAGTTGCCGAGCTCGATCAGCGCCTCCTTGGCGCTGTGCGAGTTGGCGGAGCCGAAGATGCCGTTGGCGAGCTCCGGCCCGGCGATGCCGAGGATGAGCGGCAGCGACGCCTTCAGGATCTGCACGATGCCGACGCCGAACTCTCCAGACAGGGCGCTGAGCATCTTCGCCGACACCGCGACGCCGAGCACCAGCATCATCGAGGGCAGGCCGAGGTTGAAGATCAGCGTCAGGATCGAGCCGTCCAGCGCTTCCGGACAGAACGCCTCGCCGCCGGTGCCGAGGCTGCCGAAGTAGACCTTGGCGATCGAGGCGTCGGCGGGGACCTGGAACTGCACGCTGGAGAGCGGCACGTCGTTGCCGAAGCGCGGGATGCCGAGCACCGTGTAGTTGCTGTTGATCCAGGCGAGGAACTTGGCGCGGCTGGTGTCGTCGCTGGTCGGGTTCTGCACCGGCAGGTCGCCCGCCTCGTTGGCGAACTGCACGTAGGTCGAGAGGTAGCGGATGTAGTCGTTGCGGAACTGCAGCTCGACGGTGCGGCTGGCGGGGTCGATGACCTCGGCGGTGACGAACTTGACGCCGTGCACGTGCGTGCCCGGCGGGTGCGCCGCGGTGACGGAGAACATCCCGGCACCGGCCGCACCTGGCAGCGCCGTCGCCGCGTCGTCGACGACCGTCAGCCCCTCGGTGGGATGCCAGTTGGTGCCCTCGAACTGCGCCGCGTCGAAGATCACCTGACGGATCTGCTGCGCCACCGACGTGGTCGTCTGCGCGACGCCGTCGTTCAGGTCGTAGCGGTAGGCCGGTTCGCCATTGTTGGTCACCGGCTTGCCGTTCGGATCGACCACCTGCACCAGCGTCGCCCAGCCGCCGCTGGTGGTCGCCGGCCACAGCTCGGCGATGCTGGTCGCGAGCGTGACCAGGAACGGCGTGCAGCTCTGATCGGTCGGGCTGCAGGGCAGCGTCTCGATCATGTTCAGGATGCTGCCGCCCTGCACGACGTCGAGGTTCATGATCTCCGGCGCGTGGAAGACCAGCGAGACGGCGGTGTCCCAGATGGTCACGAAGCCGGGCACGCCGATCGCCAGATTCTCGATTCCCGGCAGGTCGATGATGCGCGGCGCCGCCGGCGCGGCGGCGACGGCGGGAACGTGGATGTACAGCGCGGCGAGGGCGTCGTTGCCGTTGGCGTCGGTCCCGGTCGCCATCAGCAGCTGCAGCGCGTCGGCGGGCAGGTCGACGTCGGCGACGTAGTGGGTGAGGCGATCATCCGGCACGGCGTTCAGATTCGCGTCGTTCTGCCGAGCGAGTGCGCGCGACGCGGCCGTGTGCGGCACGATCGCGGCGCGGTTGGAGGCGCTGCCGGCGGCGATCAGCCGCAGGTTGCGTACCTCGGCCAGCGAGAAGTCGAAGTGCAGCGTGCGCTGCTCGCGCGGCCGCGGCACGGCGGTCGGCGTCGGCGTGGGAGACGGCGTCGCGGTGCTGCTCGGCGTCGCGGTCGCCCGCGGCGTGCCGTTGTCGTCCGAGCCGCATGCGGCCAGGAAGGCCGGCAGGCTCAGTGCGACGCCGGTCAGCGCCGTCTCCGCGAGAAACTGCCGGCGGGTGAGCGCCCGCCGCTCGCGTTCTGCTCCGGCCGCCTCGCGTGCGGCCTGGCGGGCGATTCTCCGTCTCATCGATCCCATGCGCGTCCCCAATCCAGAGTAGGCGGTGCAATCACCACTTCCGAATCAGCTAACACAACGTGTCAAGGCGATTCAGCCGGCGCGCCGCGCGCCGGCGAAGAAACTGCCGCGCAGCGCAACGCCGGTGCGGCCGCGACCGGAACGCCCTGCCTAGAGCTTCGGCACGGGGACGGTGATCGACGGGAACTCGGTGCCGCCGTCGACCTGGAAGATCTTGCCGGTCACCCAGCCCGCTGCCGGCGAGGCGAGGTAGAGCGCGCAGGCGGCGATGTCCTCGACCGTGCCCGGGCGGCCCATCGGCGTGTTGGCCTCGAACTGGGCGCGCAACTCGTCGTTGGTCAGCACCACGGCCAGCGCCTCGGTGGCGACGCCGCCCACCGAGATGGCGTTGACGCGTACCTTGGGCGCGACCTCGGCGGCGAGGTTGCGGGTCATCATGTTCAGCGCCGCCTTCGCGGCCCCGTAGGCGACGAAGCTGGTCTGCACCATGTCGCTGGAGCGCGAGGAGATGTTGACGATGGCGCCGCCGCCGGCCGTCTCGACCATCTTCGGCACCACCAGGCGCGAGAGCAGGAAGGCGCTGGTGACGTTGAAGCGCAGCGCCATCTCGAAGAAGCGCTCGCTGGTCTGCAGCGCGGCGCGCGGCAGCGTGCCGCCGGCGTTGTTGACCAGCACGTCGATGCGGCCGAATTCGTCCAGCGTGGCGCCCACCAGCGCCTCGAGATCCTCGCGCTGCATGACGTCGGTGCGCACCGCCAGGGCGCGCCGGCCGCGTTGGCGCACCGCGTCGGCGGTGGCGTCGATGTCGGCCTGGGTGCGTGCGGCGCACACCACGTCGGCGCCGGCCTCGGCGAAGCCGAGCGCGATGCCGCGCCCGATGCCCTTGCCGGCGCCGGTGACGATGGCGACGCGGTCGGTGAGCTTGAAGCGATCGAGGATCACGCGCGCCGCTCCGTGCCGCGCGCCGACAGCGCCGGCGCGGCGCGGCCGCTGACCAGCGGCAGGTCGAGGTAGGTGCGGATGCCCGGTGCCGCGCCGCAGACGTAGGGGATCGCATTCACGCAGTGCATGGCGGTGGCGACGATGCCGCGGTTGCGCTTCAGGCCTTCCTCGATCGACGCCGGGTGCAGGCCGTGGAAGCTCACCTTCACCGGCGGATCGCCCTGGATCTCGACCTCGAAGCGCTCCCCCTCCGGCCCGAACGTCCACGCCGGGTCGAGATGCGCCTGCCCCATGAACCAGTTGGTGCGCACGGTCATGAAG
This sequence comes from Deltaproteobacteria bacterium, assembly GCA_033764095.1. Classification (GTDB taxonomy): domain Bacteria; phylum Desulfobacterota; class Binatia; order HRBIN30; family CADEER01; genus JBDTMT01. The sequence continues at coordinate 20,984 of JANRJF010000175.1, forward strand.
GTCGCTCCGCCGACCGCGGCCTCCCAGGTGAAGCGCTGCGCGGCGACGCGGCCGGGTGCGATCGGCCCGATCGGCGAGGCGATCGGTTGGGTCGCGACGGCGATCTCGTGGCGCGTCGTCTTCTCGTCGTCGAGCGTCACGCCGAGCCCGGCGGCGACCATGTCGATCGACTGGAAGAAGCCGGTGGCGAGGAACTGCACCATCGGGCTCTGCGCCGCTTCCTCCGGCGTCTTGCCGAACAGCATGATGTCGCCGATGACGCTCGGCGCGTCGTAGGTCCGGATGTCGGAGAACTCCTCGGCACGCACGTGCGTGACGCTGCCGGACAGCGCCGAGACCATCAGCGGGAAGCGCTCGGTGATGCCGCCGGGATGGATGCCGGTGCCGTGCAGGGTGACGCCGCCGGCGTGCGCGGCGACCTCCAACGCGGCGAAGTCCTGGCCGCGGTAGGGGAAGAACCAGCCGAGCGGCGTGACGACATTCTTGCCGGAACGCAGGAGACGCTCGACCACGCTCGCGTCGGCGAAGATCGGGCTGTAGAGGACGCAGTCGGCGTCGAGCGCCAGCAGCGCGTCGACGTCGCGCGTCGCCGCGACGCCGAGCGGCGCGATGCCGGCCAGCTCGCCGGCGTCGCGTCCGTCCTTGGAGCGGCTGTGCACCCAGCAGCCGACCAGCTCCAGCTCCGGATGGTTGACGATGCCCTGGATCGCGGCGCAGCCGACGCCGCCGGTCGCCCATTGGATGACGCGATACTTCACGCAGGCCTCCTCGTCGAGCGGGTCTGTACTCGCGATGCATCGGCGCGTGCAAGGAAGCCATGCGCGCAGAGTCACGGCTGTCAGGCTGCTGGGCTGTTACGCTGTCAGGGGGGAGGAGGTTCGCTTTCCCCCTGACAGCCCAGCAGCCTGACAGCGTAACAGCCTGGCTCCTCGTCGTGACCTCCGCTACGCTCGCGCGCGTGACCGCACCGCTCTCCGGCATCCGCGTCGTCGAGCTGGCGAGCTTCGTCGCCGCGCCGGCGGCGGGGGCGTTGTTGGCCGACCTCGGCGCCGAGGTGATCAAGGTCGAGGTGCCGTGGGGGGAGATCTACCGGCACAGTCGGCCGCGCCTCGCCGGCTACGACAGCGACTTCGCGCTGGCGCCGCACTTCCACATGGACAACCGCGGCAAGCGTTCGGTGGCGCTCGACCTGGCGCTGCCGCAGGCGGTCGAGGCGCTCACCCGGCTGGTCGATCGCGCCGACGTGCTGCTCACCAACATGTTGCCGGCGCGCCTCGCCAGGCTCGGGCTCGACCCGAGCGCGCTGCACGAGCGGCGGCCGCAGTTGATCGTCGCGCGCGTCTCGGGCTTCGGCCCGGTCGGTCCGGAGGCGAACGCACCCGCCTTCGACTACTCCAGCTACTGGGCGCGCACCGGGTTTATGGACATGCTGCACGAGCCCGACGCGCCGCCGGCGTTCCAGCGCCCCGGCATGGGCGATCACTCGGCGGCGCTGGCGCTGGTCACCGGCATTCTGGCGGCGTTGCGCCAGCGCGATCGCGGTGCGCCGGGACAGGTGATCGACGTGGCGCTGCAGCACATCGGCTTCTACGTCACCGGCAACGACACGGCGATGACCTTGGTCACCGGTCAGACGCCGCCGCGCCACGATCGCCGCGCGGCGCGCAATCCGCTGTGGAACCACTACCCGACGCAGGATGGCCGCTGGGTCTTCCTGGTGATGATCGAGTCGGACCGCTACTGGGCGGACTTCCTGCGCGCCGTCGAGCTGCCGGGGCTGGAGCACGATCCACGCTTCACCGACGCGGTCCAGCGCTATCGCAACCGCGCCGAGCTGATCGGCATTCTCGACGGCGTCTTCCGCGCCAGGCCGCTGGCCGACTGGCGCGAGATCCTGGCGCGCCATCGCGTCATCTGGGCGCCGGTGCTGACGCTCGCCGAGGCGGTCGCCGATCCACAAGCGGAGCGCTTCGGCAGCTTCCCGACCGTCGATCATCCAGGCGTCGGACCCTTCCGTACCGTCGCGCCGCCGCTGCAGATGTCGGGACACGGCATGCCCGGTACCGCGCCCGCGCCGGAACTGTCCGCCGACAGCGAGCTGGTGCTGCGCGAGCTCGGTCTGTCGGAGGACGACGTCGCCCTGCTGCTCGCCGCGGCGAAGTGAGGACCCGACGCGGGTCGCGTGTGCGTAGACGCCTGCTCCGCTGCGCCGCGGTGGCACTGGCGATCGCGGCTGCGATCGGTGCGCTGGTCGCGCTGAACGGCCTGGTGCTGGCGCACCGTGAAACGCCGCTGCTGACGGTGACCGCGCACCCGCCGCGCCCGCTGCCGCGCCGCGACGACGGCATCGAGCTGCGCGTCGTCTCCTACAACATCGCCAAGGCGTTCGCGTACCGGCAGCGCTTGCGGTTCAAGGGAGCGGAGGTGATTCGCGCGCGGCTCGACGATCTGGCCGCGGTGATCCGCAGTGTCGATCCCGACCTGGTGTTTCTCTCCGAGGCACTGCACGAGTGCCCGCCGTGCGAGGTCAGCCAGGTGGCGTACCTCGCCGAGCAGCTCGGCATGCACGCCTGGTTGTTCGGCGAGTGCTACAACGTCGGGGTGCCGTGGTACCGGGTGTCGGGCGGCAACGCGATCCTGTCGCGCCTGCCGCTCGCGCCGGACGCCAACCTGACGCTGGCTGGGCGGCGGCCGTTCTACGTGTCGCGCAACAACCGGCGTGCCCTGTTCGGCACCACGCGCGTCGGCACGCAGACGGTGCTGCTCGGCGCGCTGCACAACGACTCGCGCGCCAACCAGAACAACACCGCGCAGATGCGGCAGATCCTCGACTTCACCGCCGGACGGGAGACGCTGCTCGCCGGCGACTTCAACGCCTGGCCCGATCACGCCAGCCTGGCCCTGGTGCGCGACAGCCAGCGCTTCACCGCGGTGCGTGGCGATCAGTTGACGTTTCCCGCCACGCGGCCGAACCGCACCATCGACTTCATCGTCGCACCGGCGAGCTGGGAGTTGCTGGAGTATCGCGTGCTCGATTCGCGCGCGTCCGATCACCGCCCGGTGTTCGCCCGCCTCCGCTGTCCGAGCGCCGTGTGCGGCGAGCCGTGAGCGGCGCCTACGGGGCGGGTTTCTCGTCGACCACCGGAATGGTCTTGGCGAGGTCGTAGCGCAGCACCGCGTCCATCTTGTTCTCGATCTGGAAGAAGCGCGCCACGGTGCGGCCGGGGACGACCTCGGCGAACTTCGGGATGTACGTCTCGCGCACCTTGATCCGGTCGGCCTCGGCGGCGAGGTAGCCGTTCACCAGTTGCAGCGCCTTGTCGTTCGAGAGGTCGCGGAAGTTGGCGGTGTAGTCCTCGACGATCGTCGCCAGCCGGTCGCCGACCGCGTTCATCTCGGTCTGGTACTGATCGTACAGCGGCCAGAAGCGGGTCGCCTCGTCGCTGCTCAGGTTGAGGTTGGCGGCGATCAGCGCGCGGCGGTTGGCGCGGATGGTGTCGAGCAACACCTCCAGGGTGGCGCCAGACGATGCCTCGCCGGCGGGCTCGGCGGCGCGTGCGGCGCCGATCGTCAGGCTGCAGAACATGGCGGCGAGCGCCAGCAGGGAACGGGCTCGGGTCTGCCTCATCGTCGTCTCTCCGCGCTCACTTTGAGATCTTGGTGATCTTCGAGCCCTGGACGCCGAGACCGCCCATCAGGCCCTTCTGGTTGAAAATGAAGGCGTAGACGTCCTGCGAGATCGTCGTGCTGGTGATCGACTTGCCCATGCCGGAGTCGACGACCACCACGCTCGGCCCGACGCCCACCTCCCAGCCGTCGCTCTGATCGAGATAGGAGAGCGCGCCCTTGTTCATGAAGAACAGGGCGTAGCCGAACACCTGTCCGCCCGCCTGCAGGCCGTACGACGCGGCGACCGAGTTGTAGAAGCCCGACGCCTTGCCGTTGCGCAGCAGCACGCCCTCGCCGATCTGGCCGCCGAAAAGGAAGCCGGCCTTGATCATCGAGGGGAAGACCAGCACCGCCACCGCCTTCTGGTTGAGCAGCTTGGCGGCGGAGTTGCTGGCGGTGAGGCTGCGCAGCGCGTTGATCCCGTCGCGGGTCAGATCGGCGGCACTCTCGGCCCGCGCCGCATGCGCGCCCGCCAGCAGCGCGAGCGCGCCGAGCAGCGCGCCCGCGATCCTCAGTCTGTACATCGGCCCTCCTTGTCCTCGGCGTGCCAGCATTCGGCTGGACCATAGCAGAAACCGAAGCAGCGGTGCCGGGAAAAGCAGCAGCGCCGGCGCGCTGCGTCGGGCGCCTAATCGGCGAGGTAGGACCAGTAGCCGCAGCCGGCGCCGAGGCGCAGCTCCTCGGCGTCGGCCGGCTCGAAGAACACCGCGCAGTCGCTGGTGCCGATTCGTTCTGCGGGGCCGGTGTCGTCCGCCAGCGTCACGGCGAAGCGCAGGGGCAGCGCGCCGGTGGGGGTGCTCGGCGGGCCCTCGACGCGCATCGGCAGGCTGAGGCGCAGCGGCAGGCGACCGCCGGCGGGCAGCAGCGGCGCGCCGAGGCGGATCGTCTCGGGGTCGAGATCGAGCGCCGCGGCAATGCGACGGACGTCGTGCGTAGCGGCGATGCCGAGGGCGAGGTCGGCGGGCGCGCCGTCGTTGCGCGGGCCGCGCTGGGCGGCGTCGAGCCCCAGGGTAACCATCGTCGTCGGGTCCTCCGGCACGATGACCGGGTTGCTCTGGCGCAGGTTCTCATAGGTGAAGCAGTCCCAGCCCCACCAGAGGAACTTGTGCTTGCACACCTTCCGCTGCGCGGCGACTTCGACGCCGAGGTCGCCGCGTTCGGGGGCGATGCCGGCGACCAGGTAGAGCGCCTGCGGGCTGCCGTTGACCAGCTCGCCGGCGAGCTCGAGGGTCAGCCCGGCGGGCTGCGTCGCATCGCGCGCGGCCAGGTGCACGGCAAGGCGGGCGGCGTCCAGCCGCAGGGTGATGCCCTCCGGGCTCTGCAGGGTCGTCATCGGGCAGCCGTCGAGCGCGTCGCCGACCGCGCGCACCAGCTCGGCGATCGAGACGCGCGTGTCAGCGTCGGTGTCGAAGCCGGCGCACTCGCCGAGGGCGTTGGAGCCGAGCGCCATGCCGACGCCGCGCACCAGCTCGTCGATGGTCACGCGCGCGTCGCGGTTGCAGTCGCCCGGACAGCGCGGCGGCTTGCACTTGCCGCCACTGCCGGCGGCGGCGATCGCCTGGACTTCGAGCCCGGTGAGGGCGCGGTCGAAGAGCTCGATCTCGTCGACCGCGACCTCGGCGAACGCGGCGGGCGGGCTGAGCCGGCTGCGGCCGATCCACAGCGGCTGGGCGTCGTCGCTGTTGCCGGCGCCGACCGTCGCGGTGCCGGCGGTGGCGCCGTTGACGTAGAACACGACGCCGTTGGCGACGCCGCGCTGCACGGTGACGGCGACGTGGTTCCACATGCCGTGCGTCAGGCTGAGGCTGGCGGCGACGGTGGTGAAGGCGCCGTCGCCGAGTCGCAGGGTCGGCACGTTGTAGGGGCCGCCGGCGGCGTGCGCGAGGTAGAACGCGTAGCCGCGCGGCGCAGCGGGATCGAGCTTGTCGACGATCGGTGACACGCCGGCGCCGGCGCCGGTCGGCGGCGGCGGCCACACCCAGGCATCGATACTGAAGTCGCCGCTGCCGAAGTCGAGCTCGGTCTGATCGGGCACCTCGATGTACGGCCCGTAGAAGTAGAGCGCGCCGGCGACCATTCCGGACGGCAGTGACAGCGGCGGCGAGGTGACCGGCACCGGCGCGTTGCCGAGCGTGGCGCTGATCGCGTTCGGCGCGCCGGACGGGCTGCGCGGCGTACCGGCGTTGGCGATGCCGGCGAGGTCGTCGATGGTCGTCGCACCGGGCAGCTCGTCGAGCGGCCACCAGGCAACCATGCCAGCGGGCGGATTGGCGCATGGCGCGGTGGCGGTCGGGCTCGGTGTCGCCGTCGCGCTTGGGCTCGCCGTCGGCGTTGGGCTGGGCGTCGGGCTGGGGCCGCTGGTGGTGCGTTGGTTGCCGAACTCCAGGTCGAGCAGTTGGCCGGGCGTCACGCTGACGATGTGCAGCCCGGGGGCGGTGGGGAATGTCTGCGTCCAGCCCAGCTGCGGCACCTCGAAGATCGCATAGGTCGCGGCCGCCGGCACGCCGGTGCAGATGGTGCCGGCGGCGAGCGTGGTGACCAGTATGAGCGGATTGCCGGCGAGGTCGCTGATCTGCACCTTCCAGCCGGCGAGCCCCGGCTCTCCGGCCTCGTGTACGCCGTTGCCGTTCAGATCGTTGAACTTGGTGATGCAGATCTCGGCGTGGCCCGACGGCGTCGGGGTCAGCACCGTACTGGTCGCGCTGGCGGTCGGCGTCGGGCTCGGTGTCGGTGTCGCGCTGGCGGTCGGGGTCGGCGTGCTGGCCAGCTCGAACGCGCCGATCTCGCAGCCGGCGCCCTGCGGGCGCGCGACGCCGCGCTGGTCGGTGGCGAGCGGGCACGCCGCCGGTGGCACGGCATCGAGCGCCGGACTGCCGGGCAACACCGCGACCGTGTCGGTCGGGCCGCCGTTCGCCTGCAGCGCGCCGAGACCGAAGCTCGCGGCGATGACGTCGCTGGTCGCCGGGCTGACGAAGCAGGCAGCGGACGGCACCAGGTTGTAGCCGAGCGACTGACTGGTGCCGCAGGAGTCGACGATGCTGTTGCGCAGCTTCGGCGAGGAGACGCCGCGGCCGGTGTTGGCGACCACGGTGCAGTGGGTCATGGTCACGTTCGGTCCACCGAGCACGCCGGCGGTGCCGCCGGCGCCGGTGGCGGTGTTGCCGCTGAAGGTGCTGTTGCTGATCGCGATGCTGGTGCCGCCGGGCGCGTTCACGGCGCCGTTGAACGCGGTGTTGCGGCTGAAGGTGCTGCCGGAGATGGTGACGAAGGTGCCGCCGCCGACGTTGTAGATGGCGCCGCCGAAGCCGCCGATGGCAAGGTTGCCGTCGAAGGTGCAGTCGCTGACCATCAGGTCGGCGCCAAAGTCGTTGAACACGCCGCCGCCGCCGTAGCCGGCGACGTTGGCGAGCACGCGCAGGCGACTCAGCATCAGCGTGCCGTGGTTGTTGAAGGCGCCGCCGAGGTTGCCGCCGCCGCCGCTGCCGAGGCCGTTGGTGATGGTCAGGTCGGCGACACTGGCGGTGACGCCGCCGCCGATTTCCAGCACGCTGCCGTGCGCGCCGCCGTCGATGGTGAGACTGCCGGCGCCGGGGCCGGTCAGCATGAGGTCCTGGGCGATCACCGGCAGGGCGCTGCCGAGCGCGATCGTGCCGGCCGCGGTGATGGTGACGGCGTCGGCGCCGGCCAGGGCGTTGGTCTCGCCGATCGCCGCGCGCAGCGTGCAAGCGCCGCCGGCGTCGGCGCAGACACCGTTGCCCGGTGCGACGTCGGCGCCATCGCCGAGCGACGCTACGGTGAAGGTCGCCGCCGCGGCCGCCGGCGGATCGAGCAGGCGCGTCACCAGCACCAGGCCGACGATGAAGAAGGGGAGTCGGGCGAGACGAACGCACGGCATCGCGAGCCCTCCTTTCACGGCGGAGACTGCGAGCATGCGAGAGGCTGCCGTATCCGGAGCCTAGCGCGCTGGCCACGCCGGAGACAGTCGAAAACGACAGCTCCGGGCGGCGGCGCGGCGGTCTAGGCGGCGAGGCGAACGATGACCAGCGCGCCGAGCACGGCGATCGCGTCCTCGATCAGCGCCGCCGGGCGGTCGGCGCCAAAGCGCGCCGCCAATCGCGCGCGCAGCGCTGCGCCGCCGAGCGTGCCGACCACGGCGCCAACGCCGCCGCCGAGCGCACCGAGCGGCGCCAGGCCGCTCGGCGCCGCCAGACCGGCGCCGCTCAGCGCGCCGCTGAGCAGGCGCGCCCCGAATTGGACCGGGATCGTGCGGCTGGGCGTGTTCGGCAACTGGTCGGTGACCAGCTCGCCGGCGGCGAAGACGCTCAGGACGTATGGCGTGAGAGCGGCACCCATGAAGGCGAGCCAGGAGGTGCCGAGGTCGAGTCCGCCCGCATAGGCCGCCCAGCTCACCGCCGCCGGCGCCATCATGGTGCGCAGGCCGGCGACGCCGCCGATCAGGATGGCGAGTGCGAGGGCCACACGATCGTCCTAGACGGTTCGCGTCCGCCTGCCAACGCGGCCCGACGGGTCAGCGCCGCTCGGCGTGGCGGGTGACGCGCGCGTCGCCCTCGTGCGCGCCGAGCACGCTGGCGGCGAGATCGGACAGATACTCGCGCCAGAGCGTTTCGGCGGCGGGCCCGCGGCCGGCGGCGATCGCGGCGGTCACGGCGCGCTGCGCGCCGATCAGGCGGCGCCGCAGGCGGGTGCGGCCGGCGTCGTCGACGTCGATCATCGGCGTGCGCGACACCGCCTGTCGCGCCACCAGATCGTGCAGCAGGCGGACCAGCAGGATCAGCGTCGCGTTGCCCGACGCATCGACCAGCGTCTCCTGAAAGCGCATCGCCAGGCTGGCGAGCGACTGGCCCTGCGCGACGACCCCCTCTTCCTCCTCGATCAGCGCCGCCAGCGCGCCCGCCGTCGCGGCGGGGGCGCGCACCGCCGCCAGCCGCGCCGCGGCGGGCTCGAGCATGAGGCGCACCTCGTAGACGTCGGCGATGGTGGCGCCCTGGAGTTGCAGCAGCAGCGCCAGGTGCCCGGCGGCGGCGCGGACGTCTGGCTGTCGCACGCGCGCGCCGCCGCGGGCGCCGCGCACCACCTCGACCAGGCGCTCCGCCTCGAGGATGCGCAACGCCTCACGCACCGTCGGCCGCGCCACGGCGAAGTGGCGCAGCAACTCGCTCTCGTTCGGCAGCGGCTCGCCGGGGCGCAACTCGCCGGCGGCGATCTGCGCGCGCACCGCGTCGGCGATCAACTCGGCGGCTTTCGGCACCCGCACCCGCCGCGCCGCCAGCCCGCCGCCCCGGCGGTCGGAGGGCGGCGATTTCGGGCTTGCTCCCATGATTCAATTCGTATAATTCGATAGCGAATTAATCAACCGGCGGACCGCTCGACCGATGCGGGGCCGTCACATCCGAGAGCAGGGAGGAAGGCCGACATGGCGCGCAGCTACAAGCTGATCTCGGCGGACTCGCACGTGCTGGAGCCGCCGCATCTGTGGACCACGTACATGCCGAAGAAGTTCCACGACAAGGTGCCGCGCGTCGTCTCCGACGGCGAGGGCGGCGAGGCCTGGCAATTCGCGCCCGACGTGCCGCCGGCGCCGATCGGGATCTACGCCTCGGCCGGCCGCTCGCACGAGGACATCCGTTGGACCGGCGTGACCTTCGCCGCCGCCAACCAGGGAAACTTCCGCGGTGAGCCGCGCCTGCAGGAGCAGGATGCCGACGGGATCGATGCCGAGGTGATGTTCGGCTCGGCGCGCATGATGAGCCACTTCTTCTCCGACCCCGACCCCGAGTTCCAGCTCGCCGGCGTGCGCGCGTACAACGACTGGCTGTCGCAGGAGATCCTCACGGTCGATCCGACCCGCCTGATCGGCCTGGCGGCGATGCCGGCGCTGTCACCCGAGGCGTCCATCGCGGAGATGGAGCGTTGTCTGAAGCTCGGCTTCAAGGGCGTGTGGTTGAACACCATGCCGAGCGTCGGTTCGACCATCCGGCCGGAGGACGACCCGTTCTGGGCGGCGGCGGAGGCGGCTGGTGTTGCGGTCCACTTCCACGTCCGCGTCATGCGCAAGCTCGCCAAGCCGAAGCCGAAGGGCGTGCGCGGCGACGATCTGGTTGGACTGGCCAGCGTCGGCGCCGCCGACATGATCATCGACATGGGCGAGATCATTCAGTCGGGCGTGCACGACCGCTTCCCCAAGCTCACCTGGGTGATGGTCGAGGCCGGCTCGGGCTGGATCCCGTATGCGCTGGAGCAGCTCGACGATCGCTGGCACCGCAATCGCTCCTGGCTGCCAGTGAAACTCAAGCACGAGCCCAGTTATTACTATCACAACAACTGGCGCTCGACGTTCATGATCGACCGCTACGCGGTCGAGAACCGTCACCATCTCGGCGTCGACAACCTGATGTTCTCGACCGACTACCCGCATCACGGTTGTGATTGGCCGCACACCCGCGACACGGTGGAGAAGCTCTTCGCCGGCGTCCCGGCCGACGAGCGTGCCAAGATGTGTGCCGGCAACGCCGTGAAGCTGTACGGCCTGAACTGAGCGAAACCGGTGGTGGGCGGTTGGGGTCGGTGTGCGGTGCCGACTCCGACCGGCCACCGACGGCCGTCCTACCTGAGCTCCTGCTGCAGCGACGTCAGCTCGGTCGGCCGCAGCGCCAGCGTGCCGACGAACGGCCGCACCTGGGCGAACAGGATGACGAAACAGGCGGCGATGGCGAAGGTCATCATGCCCAGCGCCACGGCGCGGGCGCGGCGGTGCTCGGCGTGCAGCAGGCCGATGGCGAACAGCGCCAGCGCGCCGAGCACGATGACGATGCTCCAGCGCGCGCCGAGCATGCGGTTGGTGGCGATGCGGATGCGCTGCTCGCGGGCGGTGGCTGCCGTGGCGATGGCATCGTGGAGATCCTGGTTCGAGCTGGCGCGCGCCAGGCGGGTCAGGGTGCGCAGGCTGTCCGGCCGCTCGAGTCCCGGCGAGCCGTGCGCGAGCTGCGGCCATTCATCGCCAATCACGTAGGCGAGGTACTGGCGCAGTGCCGCGCGCATGGGCGCCTGCTGCTCGGCGGGTACCTCGGGCAGCAGGTCGACGGCGGCGCGCAGGGCCGACGCTTCGGTCAGCGTCGCCTCGCGCGCCGTGCTCGACTGCTCCCACACCGACACGGCGTTGAACGAGAGCAGCAGCCCGAGCACGATGCCGAGTTGCGAGGCTACCTCGGCCTCGAAGCGACCGAAGCCCTTACCGTCCGGGCCGGTGATGCGCGGCACCAGCACGCGGTGGATCACCACCGCGATGGCGATCCAGAATGCGAACACCACCCCGGTGAGTAGCGGGATGGGCAGGTCGAGCATGGCCTCGATGAAGCGCGGGGCGCCGATCACCACGATGCACCGCCGGCGTCTGCCCGCCGATCCACGCCACCAGCCCTCATCCGGCGCAGAGGCTGCCAGCCGCAGGGCGACCCGACAACCCACAATCGCAGAGCGTCGCAGTCGGCCGCGGCCCTGTATCAGTCGCCACTGCATATCTAATGAAGCAGCGCAGGCCCGGCGCGGGGGACGGCATTCGGTCCGTCTCCCGGCGCGCGACGCTCGCTTGGACCTCGATCGCGGCCCTCAGGGGCGAGAAAAACAAGCATGCCCCCGTCATCGGACAATTTCTTTTGGACTTCTGGCGGCCGACAGTGGTAGGCGGAAGCTTGGGGGGGGACCAGGACGAGTGCTGAACAAGGGGGCACGCCACTTCGTGGCGGGAAGCATTGCGGCGTTGGTGTGTCTCAACCTCGCGTCTGCCACCGCGTACGCGCAGGCAAGCGCGGCGGACACGGCCTGCATCACCACCTTCAACAAGGGCATTCGCCAGGTGGCAAAGGCGCAGGCGGGCATCGTCAACAAGTGCCTGCGCGACTACGCCTCCGGCCGCCTGACCGGTTCGACCCCTGAAGACTGTGTCCGTTCGGACCTGAACAACGATCAGAGCGAGGCGATCGCCAAGGCTGCGGCCAAGATCGCCGTCAAGTGCAGCGGCGGCATTCCTGGCTATGGCGCCACGCCGGTCGCCACCGCGCTGTTGCGCGCGGTACTCAGTCAGATCGACCTCGCGCACGGCGTCTTCGGCGCGGATCTCGACACCGGCATCATCCCGAATGCCGCTGGTGCATCGTGTCAGGCGCGCGTCGGCCAGGCGCTGCTCAAGTGTGAAGATCGCCGCTTGCGCGAATACCTCAAGTGCCAGAAGACCGGCCTGAAGAACGGCGCGATCACCGACGCCGCCAGCATGGCCGACACCTGTCTCGGCACCGGCGCGTCGCCGCAGCCCGATCTCAAGGGCCGCATCGCGCTCGACTGCGACACCAAGCTGGCCAGCGCAGTGGCGAGCCGCTGCGCCGACATCGACCTCACCGACGCCTTCCCCAAGTGTTACGCCAGCACTCCGTCCGCAGCGGTCGACTGCCTCGGGCGCGAGTCGGCCTGTCAGCTCTGCCAACTGCTCAACGACGTCGACAACCTGTCGCGTGATTGCGACCTGTTCGACGATGGCAACGGATCCAACGGCAGCTGCGGCAGCGAGTGCGCCGACGGCGTGCTGCAGGGCGACGAGGCGTGTGACGACGGCAACAGCTTCGAGCTCGACGGCTGTTCGTCCTTCTGTACCGTCGAGGGTGGCTGGACCTGCACCGGGCAGCCGAGCACCTGCTCACTGCTCTGCGGCAACGGCGACCTGGACGCGGGCGAGGCCTGCGACGACGGCGACACGCAGAACGGCGACGGCTGCTCGGCCGGCTGCGTGGTCGAGTCCGGTTATCACTGCAGCGGCGAGCCGAGCGTCTGCGCGCCCAACTGCGGCGACGGTACGCTGCAGGCCGGCGAGGCCTGCGACGACGGCGATGCGCAGGGCGGCGACGGCTGCTCGGCGACCTGCCAGGTCGAAGGCGGCTACAACTGCGCCGGCACGCCCAGCGTCTGCACCTTCGTCTGCGGCAACGGCACCTTCCAGTCGGGCGAGACCTGCGACGACAACAACTCGAACAACGGCGACGGCTGCAGCCATACCTGCCAGATCGAATCGGGCTGGTTGTGCGCCGGCCAGCCCAGCACCTGCGCGCCGCAGTGCGGCGACGGCCAGAAGAAGGGCGGCGAGAGCTGCGACGACGGCAACACGTTGAGCGGCGACGGCTGCTCGTTCCTCTGCCAGACCGAGCCCGGGTTCAGCTGCAGCGGCGCGCCGAGCAACTGCCTGGCGGTCTGCGGCGACGGGTTCATCCGAGGCTTCGAGAATTGCGACGACTCCAACACCAACAGTGGTGATGGCTGCTCGGGCACCTTCTGTCGCCAGGAGGCGAGCTTCGAGTGCCTCGGCCAGCCGAGCGTCTGCGCCGCCAACTGCGGCGACGGCAATCTCGACGTGCCGGAGCAGTGCGACGACGGCAACCACACCAACGGCGACGGCTGCAACGCCACCTGCCTGACCGAAACCGGCTACGCCTGCTCGGGCGAGCCGAGCGTGTGCAACTCGACCTGCGGCAACGGTGCGCTCAACGCCGGCGAGCAGTGCGACGACGGCAACACCGTCAACCGCGACGGTTGCACCGCCAGCTGCAAGAACGAGTCGGGCTGGCTGTGCGGCGCTCCCGGCACGCCCTGCGCGCAGTTCGAGGTGGTCATCGACACGCCGGCCAACGGCATCTTCACCACCGCGTCGTCGATCACCGTCACCGGCCACTACACGCTGCTGCCCTCCGGCAGCGTCTCGGTGCTGGTCAACGGGGTGCCGGCCAGCTCGCTGAATCAGACCAATCGCACCTTCTCGCACGTCGTCTCGCTCAGCCAGTCGCTGATCTTCAACCCGATCAACGTCACACTCATCAACACCGCCAACGGCGACGACGTGCACGATCGCATCACCGTCATCGCCGGCCCGTCGGTGGCCGACGGCACGCATTCCCCGCAGAGCGTCGCGCTGCGGTTGAACGACAGCGGCCTCGACGCCATCGAACCGCTGGTCGCCGACCTCGCTGGCGCCGGGCTCAATCTCGGCGCGCTACTGCCGGTCGGCACGGTGCTGGCCGACGAGTGCTTCGTCGAGGTCATCGGTTGCTGGGGCAGCGCCACGGTGCGCATCGCCAACCCGGCGCCGTCGCTGAGCGGAATCTCGCTGGCGATCGACTCCAAGCCCAACCTCGTGCAAGGCGATATCCGCATCTACAACCTGCGGGTCGACATCGACATCGACGGCAGTGGCGTGGTGCCGGACTGCGGCCTCCGCCTGACCGCCGACGTCATGCTGCTGAGCGGCAACTACACGCTCGAGCCCGACAGCGGTAACCAGTCGAACATCGACGTGAACCTCTCCGGCACGACGAACGTGACGTTCGGCGGGTTCAATCGGACCTTCACGTCGGGATTGTGCGATGCGCCGATCATCGGCGACATCATTCAGTCCTTCCTGCCCGACATCGAGGCATTTGCCCGCGACGGTATCCAGGGCTTCCTGGCCGATCCGGACGGCGGCGGCCCGCAGGACAGCCCGATCGCGCAGGCCATCGAGGACGTGCTGGCCGGCATCTCGATCACCGGTCCGGTGGGCGAGGGCCTCGGTCTCATGCTCGATTCGCCGCTGTTCGCGGTCACCGAGGACAATGTGGGTATCACGCTCGGCTCGAGCGCCCGTTTCCAGGTCAGCGTCGGCAGCGGTCCGGGCCAGTGCATCCCGCCGCCCGGCACGCCCAACCTGACCGCGTCGCTGTCCAAGGCGTCGACCTTCCCGACCTACGGCGCCAACGCGCCGGTCTCGGGAAATCCGTATGGCCTGGCGATCGGCATCTCGTCCTCCGGCTTCAACCAGCTGCTGCGCGGTCAGACCGAGTGCGGTCTGATGCGCACCTCGATGACCACCATCGACCTCGACGGCGATGGCGGCCAGCCGGCCCTGCCGATCAATTCGACGCTGCTGTCGCTGATCGTGCCCGAGTTCGCCCAGCTGCCGCCCAACACGCCGCTGCGCATCGACATCGCGCCGACCATCGCGCCGGTGGTCACCGGCAATGCCGGCCCGAACGGCGAGCTCACCGAGCTCAAGGTGGCGCAGATCATCCTGAACATCGTCGAGCCTGGGCCGGAAACCGTCTGGTTGCGCGGCGCCCTCGATACCCGGCTGGGCTTCAACATGACCTTCCTGCCCGACGGCTCGGGCCTCGCCATCAACATCAGCGAGCCGGCGCCCGCCGACATCGTCATCTCCGTGATCGACAACCCGATCGGGGCGAGCGAGGCGCAGGTGGAGACGGTCCTGCCGTCGCTGATCCGACCGCTCATTCCGCAGCTAGCCGGCGCGCTCGCCGGGTTCCCGCTGCCACAGTTCTTCGGCTTGACGCTGCAGGGCGTCGAGGTCTCGCGTAACGGACAGTTCCTCTCGCTCTTCGCCAATCTGACGCCGACGCCGTGACGAGGAGCGAGGAAATCGTACTTGGGGGAAGCACCAATCTGCCGGTTCGCGACGAGCGCGTCGCGTTCGATTGCTGAGAGAACGACTCGGGTTTCGAGGGGAATCGTACCCACCGCCACCGGTCCTGTGCGGCCGTGTGGGTCCAGGGGGTTCGCAGCGCGTGACGCCAGAGCTGTGCGGCACGGGTGAGGGACGAAGGAGGAATCATGAGTGAAAAGAAGAATCAGCTTCCTTCCCTGCGGAAGACGCCGCTGGACTTCCTCAGTCGCGACGAGGCGCGCCAGGCGGTGAAGCCGGTGGCGGCGCTCGACACGGCGGAGGCCGCGGACGCGCTGCGCAGCGAGCCGAACAGCGAGAAGATGCTGCTGGCGCAGCATATGTCGCACGCATCACACGGCTCGCACGGCAGCCACGGCTCGCATGGGTCGCACGGCTCGCACGGCAGCCACGGGTCGCACGGCAGCCACGGCAGCCACGGCTCGCACGGGTCACACGGCTCGCACGGGTCGCACGGCAGCCACGGTTCGCACGGGTCGTGGTGAGTGTTCGCATTCATTTCCAGCAGCGCAGCACAAGAACCTCTTAAGGGGGGCGTCATGGTGGGTCGATTCGGACAGACGTTGCAGCGATCGTTCATCAGTGCGGTCGTATTGGTGCTCGCATACGCCAGCTCGGCGGCGGCGCTCACGATCACCGGCGGGCCGGTGTACTCGCTGCCGGGGGGCGGCACTTGCACGGTGAGCGGCACGCCGTCGATCACCAGTCCCAACGGCGCCACGGTGACGTGCACCGGCGTCAACCTCGCCGCGCACAGCAACG
>JANRJF010000176.1:0-5305 GCA_033764095.1 Deltaproteobacteria bacterium
CCAGGCGCGCGCCGCGGCGCCGACGATGAAGCCGACCAGCGCCGCGACGCGGCCGTCGTGCGTCGAGTTGTCGTAGGTGACCGACAGCAGGTCGCCGTCGCTCACCGCCTCGCCCGACCAGCCGGCGTCGCGCCAGAACGGGCGCGCGTAGCGCACCACGCACTTGATCGTCGCGCCCATCGGGATGCGCTGCAGCAGCTGGTCGCGTGCCGGCGGCAGCGGCGGGTCGAAGGCGATGCGGCGCAGCAGCGGCGGCGGAATGGCGAGCACGACGTGGCGCGCGTCCACCGACAGGCCGTCGGCGTGTACGGTGGCGCCGTCGGGCCGCCAGCTGATGGCGCGCACCGGTGCCTGCAGTCGCACCGCGTCGCCGAGCTGGCGCGCCAGCGCGTCGGCAACCGACTGGGCGCCGCCGACGAAGCGTTGCTCCTGCGCGGCGCCCTCGACCTCGACCAGTTTCAGGAAGCCGCCGCCGGCGCGGCAGTAGGCGAGGAACCACAGCGCCGACACCTCGGCCGGCTCAGCGCCGAAGACGACGCGAAAGGCGGCGTCGAACACGCCGCGTGCGCCGCGGCTGCGCATCAGGCGGCGCTTCCAGATCTCGACCGAGGCGGCATCGAGCCGCCGCGCCGCGCGCGCGGTGTGCGGTGCCGCGGTCGGCACGCCGGACTGCTGCCACTCCATGATGCGGCGCGACAGCTCCAGGTCGAGCAGGCCGAGCGCGCCGAGCGACGGGATAGCGCCGTCGTAGTGGGAGCGACGCCCGTTGACGTCGAGCAGCTTGCGGCCCTGGTGGAAGGTCGGGAAGGTCGCCAGCCCAAGCTCGCGTGCGAGCGCCACCATGCGCGTCTGGGTCGGCCCGATCCATTGTCCGCCGAGGTCGAGCCGACTCCCATCGACATCGATCGAGTGCGTCCGCCCGCCGACCCGCTCGCGCGCCTCCAGGACGGCGACGCGGCGCCCGGCGCGCGCCAGCGCCCGGGCGGCGGTGAGCCCGGCGAGGCCGGCGCCCACGATGACCGTGTCGGTGGTCGGTGCGGTCATCCGATGTCGTCGTCGGGCGTGCGTTGTCCGCTAGCTGGGTTGCGGCAGACGTGAAGCGGACAACGCACGATGCACGACGCTCAGTCGGTGACCCAGTAGTTGCCGAACATGATGAACATCTCGTCCTGCGTGCGGAAGCCGCCGGTCAGCGGGCAGGCGTCGCAATCGCCGTCGCCGGCGCCGCTGGCGGAGTCACAGACGGCGTTGTCGCCGTTGCAGAGCTGGTTGTGCTGCGGCCCACCGATGCAACGCGTCTGGTTCTGTGCGCACGGACCGCCGATCGGCAGGCCGAAGATCAGACCGGCCGGCGGCGAGGTGGAGCGGCGCTTGACCTCGTCGAAGTGCGGCGCGCTGCCGTTGTCGTAATGGCCGCAGAAGGTGAAGGTGCGGTCGGCGAGCGGCGCCGCGCCGTCGATCAGCAACGGTTCGGGGAAACGCAGGATGATCGGATCGTTGTACACATAGTTGGTGTAGAGCAGCGCCTGCTGCGGGTCGCGCCCCCCGGCGTCGACGCAGGCCGCCGCCGGGCACATCTCCGGCTGGTTCGGCGAGCAGGCCTCGCCGGCATTGGGGCCGCCGCTGCAGGCGAAGCGGCCGCGAAAGATCTGGAAGCGCTTGCCGTGCTTGTGCATGTGGCCGCTGATCTCGAACAGATGCGCGGTCTCGTCGGTCTGCAGCAGCGAGCCGCCGAGCGCCTGCGGGTTGGAGCTGAACTCATGGAAGTGGCACACCTCCATGTTCTCGAACGGCATCAGCTGCGGCAGCGGGAAGGGCGGGAAGTTGTCGTTCCAGAAGATCTTGCTCGCATCGAAGATCTGCTGCGCCGGGAAATCCTGTTCCTCCGGGGCGGGGAAGTCGAGGTTGACCCACGCCTCCAGCGTCCCCGACTTCTTGGTCAGGTTGAAGGCGTGCGAGTTCCACAGCAGCACCCCCTTGAGCGGCAGCTCGTCGTAGACCTGGTCGGGATAGCGGAACAGCGCGGTGGTCTCCTGCGCGAAGGCAAAGCCGCCGCTGCCGAGCGAGCCGAGCCCGGTGGTGGGGCCGAAGCCGACGCAGGCGACGGCGCTGGAGTCGGGATCGGTGGCGCACTGGCCGGTGCCGCAGAAACTGAGGTCGAGCGGATTGCACACCGCGCCCTCGTTCGCGCCGCCCTTGCAGTGGTAGACGCCCCACTCCGGATCGTCCGGCGGGTTGGCGCCATTGAACACGTCGACGATCAGGTGGTGGCTGAGCGGATCCTGGCGGATCTCGACGCTCTTGTAGCGGAAGCGCAGCCCGTCGGCGCTGCGGAACTGCGCTGGCACCTGGTCGGTGACGTCATAGTAGCTGGCGAAGCAGACCTCCGATTCGCTGTGCGGGGGAAGCGTCCACAGCGGCATGTGGAACTGCACGCCGGTGCCCGGCGCGGGCGGCTCGAGCGGGTCGATCTTCACCGGCTCGGGCTCCGGCACGCAGGCCTTGAGCAGGGCCGCCGCCTCCGGCACCTGCGCCTGGCGCGCCGCGCCGCCGCTCTCGATCCACTTGCCGAGCGCCTCGAGCTCCTCCTCGCTGATCGGCGCCATGCCGAGCGGCATGCCGCGCAGCGGCGCCTTGTACTGGCCGGGCAGGGTGAGCGCGGCGAGGTTGAGCCACAGCAGGCTGGTGTCCTTGTTGCCCGGATCGATGCGCTTCATGCCCGGCACGGTGGCGCTGTCGACGTCGTTGATCGCGTCGTACGAGCCGCCGGCGCGCAGGTCGAGCCCGCCTGCCGCGGCGCTGCCGTGGCAGACCTCGGCGGTGCAGCCGTGATTCTCGAAGATGGCGCGCTGGATCAGGTCGTAGGTGGTCGGGAAGACCTCGCAGTCGGTTTTCGTGCAGGAGGTGGTGCAACCGTCGCCGGCGTAGTCGTTGCCGTCGTCGCACTCCTCCGCCGGCACGATCTGCATGCCGTCGCCGCACACCGGCGGCGTCGCCACCACCGCGTTCTGCACGTAGGTCTGCTGTGCCAGGTAGTCGGCGCGGCCGGCGATGCCGGCCAGCACCGTCTCGACGGGGCGGCCGTACAGGCGCTCGAACGCGCCGTCCGGGCAGGCGGCGAGCACGCGCGCCCGGCTGAGCGACTCGGCGCGGTCGATGGCACGCGCGCTGCGCGCGATCAGGGCGGTCTTCTCGGCCGGCAGCAGGGCGGTGCTGGCGATGGTGTCGAGGGCGCGCTGGCGGGCGCGCGCCGCGTAGCGCAGCAGCGCGCTGCCGGTACGGGCGGTGCTCTCGACGCAGGCGGCGTCGGCCGGGTCGGCCATCGCCGCGATGCTGCCGCCGAGCGTGGCGGGATTGTAGGCGGCGGAGAGCGCGGCGGTCTCCAGCTGGCGGCAGACGTCGATGACGTCGGTCTGCGCGTCGGCCAGGTCGATGTAGCGCAGCGTCAGCAGCTCGGTCGGCCGGCAGCTGCGCGCCACCAGGTCGCGGGCCCGCTGGCGCACCGCCTGGATGCGCGCGTCCACCGCCGCGCTGTCGCACGGCAGCCCGTCGAGCAGCTGGCTGGCGCAGCCGTTGCGCGCCGCCAGCGCGCCGCTGACGCACAGCGTCGCGGCGCGCGCGACGGCGCGCTGGCAGCGCGCCACCTGTGGCTGGAAGTTGCCCCACACCGACAGATCCGCCGCCACGTCGTGCGCCCGCGCGCTCGCCGCCGCCAGCAGCATCCCGATCGCCAGTGTCACGCCGCCCAGTCTGGTCTTCACCCCGAACCCCCTAGTCCGCCGACCCTAGCCGGGTGGAAATTAAAACCCAACCACAGATGCACACGGAGGACCACGGAGAACACGAGGCTTGGCGGTCGCCTATCGCCTGTCGCTGATCGCCTGTCGCCGGAAGTCTTGCTCGGCGTTTTCTGACGATAGGCCATAGGCGATAGGCCATAGGCGATAGGCCATAAGCGCTTTGCTCAGCCATTTTACGGGCAAAGCCGCCGCCGCCGCGCCGGCCTCCGTGTTCGCTGTGGTTCTCCGTGTGCATCTGTGGTTTCTGCTGCCGCGATGGCGGATCTCGATGCGTTGATCGTGGGGGCAGGGCCGGTGGGGCTGACACTGGCCGGGCAGTTGGCGCGGCGCGGGCTGCGGGTGGCGGCGATCGACCGCAATGCCGCGCCGACCGACAAGTCGAAGGCGCTGGTGGTCTGGCCGCGCACCATCGAGCTGCTCGCCGCCGCCGGCATGGCCGAGCCGTTCCTCGCCGCCGGCCTGCACGCCACCGAGGGGCGCCTGTACAGCAGCGGCCGCGAGCTGACGCGGCTCGACTTCGCGCACAACCGCAGCGTCTACCCGTTCACGCTGATGATCGCGCAGAGCGAGACCGAGCGCCTGCTCGACGCCGACGCGCGCGCCGCCGGCGCCGCGGTCGAGCGCCACACCGAGCTGCTGCGCTTCGCGCAGGACGCCGGCGGCGTCAGCGCCGTGCTGCGCGGCGCCGACGGCAGCGAGACCACCCGCCGGGTCGATTGGCTGATCGGCTGTGACGGCGCCCACAGCACCGTGCGCCACGCGCTCGGCCTCGCCTTTGCCGGCGCGGCGGAGAACAACGACTGGATCCTCGCCGACGTGCGCATCGCCGGCGACCTGCCGCGCGACGAGGTGCGCATCTTCCTGCACCCCGACGGCGTGCTGGCGACCTTTCCGCTGCTGCCCAACCGCACCCGCCTGATCATCGATCTCGGCCCGCAGCGCGGCCCGACGCCGCCCGAGCCGACCCTCGCCGAGGTGCAGGCGCTGCTCGACCGCCGCGCCCCGCTCGGCCTGCGCGCGCACGATCCGGAGTGGCTGTCCGGCTTCCGCATCAACGAGCGGCAGGTGCCGACCTATCGCATCGGGCGCGTCTTCCTCGCCGGCGACGCGGCGCACATCCACAGCCCGGCCGGCGGGCAGGGGATGAACACCGGCATGCACGACGCCTTCAACCTCGCCTGGAAGCTGGCGCTGGTGCAGCGCGGCCGGGCGCGCGAGTCGCTGCTCGACTCCTACCACGCCGAGCGCCACCCGATCGGCGCCATGATCGTGCGCGGCGCCGGCGCCGTGACGCGCATGGGCACGCTGCGCCAGCCGCAGGCGCAGCGCCTGCGCGACACGGCGATGCGCACGCTCTACCGCATCCCGGCCGTGCCGCGCACCGTCGTCGACGTCCTGTGCGAGACGCTGATCCACTACCGCGGCGGCCCGCTGAGCCGCGATGCGCGCCCACTCGCGGCGCGGCTGGCGGCGCGGCGCGGCGGCGTGCGCGCCGGCGACCGCGC
>JANRJF010000177.1:0-3433 GCA_033764095.1 Deltaproteobacteria bacterium
GGCGCCGCCAGGGCGCAGTCGCGCTCGGCGGCGCCGGCCGCCAGCCCGCACTGCGCCGCGGCGGCGGCGACGGCGCGCAGGCACGGCGTCGCGGCGCCGAAGTCGCCCCAGTTGGCGAGCATCGACTGGCCCTGGTCGGCGCGCGCCGGGCCGGCCGCGAGCCCCAGCGCGAGCAGGCAAAGCACCAACCCAGCGCAGCCCCCGCCGCTGACCTTCCCGCGCTGACGCGGGGGAAGGGACCTGTCGCATCTCGCCTGCATGGATCCGATGCCCTGCCCCGCGCAGCCGGGGAAGGTCGGGATGGGGGTCCGATGTGATCTGCGGGGCGGGAGAGGGAAGCGCAGGACACATGCGCGACGCCATGTGCTCCGCCATCCGCGGCAATGCACCACCGCGGCGGTGGGCGTGACGGAAGCGGCACGTGTGGCGAGAAGCCGGCGCATGGGAATCGTCTGCCCGCGGATTTACTCCGTTTCGGGCGGGTTGCCCATAAAAGAGCAACCTCGGTGCCAGACGGAAGGCACCCCTGCGGCGGCCGCAGGGCGCCGCACCGTCACCGGGGCTGCCGCGGCGCGGTCACGGCCCTGCGCCGACGCGCAGCAATTGTCCGTTGCCGCGCGTCAGGTAGAGCTCGCCGTCGCGGTCCTCGCCGAAGCTGTAGAGGCTGCCGGCGGTGGCGCTGAAGGGCGTGCCGGTCCAGGCGTTGTTGTTCTGCTTCCCCCACCACAGCGTGCCGGAACAGAGGTCGCCGTAGAGATAGGCGCCGGCGAGGAACGGAACGGTGGTGCCGCGATAGGCGTAGCCGCCGGTGATCGAGCAGTGCGGCGAGTGGCCGTACTCCAGGATCGGCAGCACGAAGCTGCCCGGGCAGGCGGGCGAGCCGGAGCAGCCGCTCAGCGAGCAGGTGCCGCACAGGCTGCCCTCCATGAACTTCCAGCCGTAGTTCTCGCCGCCGGCACTGCTGCGATCCTGGTAGTCGACCTCCTCGCGCGCGCCCTGGCCGACCTCACCGATGAACAGGCCGCCGGTCAGGCGGTCGAAGCTGAAGCGCCACGGGTTGCGCACCCCCTTGGCCCAGATCTGGTCGAGCGGGTCGCCGCCGCCGATGAACGGATTGCTCGGCGGGATGCCGTAGTAGGGCGGCGTGTTGAGGTTCTGATCGACGTCGAGGCGCAGCAGCTTGCCGAGCAGCGTGCCGTCGCGCTGCGCGTTGCAGCCGGCGCCCTGATCGTCGCAGCCGCCGCCGCCGTCGCCGATGCCGGCGTAGAGGTAGCCGTCCGGCCCGAACTGCAGCTGCCCGCCGTTGTGGTTGCTCGCCGGGTGCGAAATGGTCAGCAGCGTCACGCCGCTCGCCGCGTCGGCGAGGTCGGGATTGCCGGAGACGCGGTAGCGGGCGATGGTCAGGTCGCCGTTGGCGGCGGTGTAGTACACGTAGAACAACCCGTTCACCGCGTACTGCGGGTGGAAGGCCAGGCTGAGCAGGCCGCGCTCGCCGCCGGAGCCGACCGGCACGGTGAGGAACGGCGCCGCCAGCAGCTGCGTGCCGTTCCAGATGCGAATCGCGCCGCCCTGCTCGGTGATGAACAGGCGGTTGTCGCCGCAGTTGGTGATCGAGGTCGGCGCGCTCAGGCTGTTGGTCAGCTGGGTCAGCGCGATGACCGGCGTGCCGCTGCTGAACGGCGTGTCGGTGGACCACTGCGGATAGGCGGCGGCGCCGCCGACGCGGCGCACGCCGTGGCTCGGCCCGCCGCTCGCCAGTGCGGTGTCGAGCACCGCCAGGCCGTTGCCCTCGTCGAAGTGGTAGAGCGCCGCGGTCGCCGCGTCGGTGGTGAACGGCGCGCTCGGCGGCGTGAAGCCACTGCCGTAGCGCGCCACGCTGGAGACGCGCAGCTCGTCGAGCCAGCCGTGGTAGGACGGGAACGAGGCGCCGGCGTCGTGCTTCTCGGCGCCGAGCACGAGGAACGGGTCGGAGTTGGGGAACGCGCTGCTGCGACCGTCGCGATAGCCGACGTTGCCGCTCGGCCCGCTGCCGCTGGCATCGAGCGCGCCGTCGACGAACAGGCGCAGCGTCGTGCCGCTGCGCACTACCGCGACGTGGTGCCAGGCGCCGTTGGCGACGTTGGTGCTGCCGCAGATGGTGTTGCCGCTGGCGCCGAGCGCGACGCCGAAGCCGATCACCCCGCCGGAACCGAACAGCGAGACGCCGAAGTCGCCGAAGTCACCGCCGCCGAAGACGTCGCGGTCGATCAGGATGTTGCCGTTGATCCAGTTGTCGGCGCCCGGCGTGCAACTGCCGCTGCTGTTGCCGGCGCTGGTCTTCATCCACCACTCGAGGGTGAAGTCGCCGCCGACGTCGACCGGCCGCGCCGGTGCGTCGAGCGCGATCTTCACCCGGTCGATGTCGCCGGAGCCGGTGCCGTTGAAGCGCAGCGAGGAGCCGCCCGGCGCCGCCACCGGCATCGCCATGGAGAAGCCGCCGTCGGGATCGTTGCCGCTGGACGAGAACGGGATGAACGGCGGGTTGAGCGCCTGCACGAACGCCGGCCCCGCAATGCCCTGCGCCGGCACCTGGAAGGTGAGCTGCGTCGAGCTCACGAAAGTCAGGCGCACGCGCGGCTGGCCGTTGG
The DNA here is from genome assembly GCA_033764095.1 of Deltaproteobacteria bacterium. Taxonomy (GTDB): domain Bacteria; phylum Desulfobacterota; class Binatia; order HRBIN30; family CADEER01; genus JBDTMT01. Next base: position 2,628 of record JANRJF010000177.1, read on the forward strand.
TCGCGAACAACCCGCCGAGGTTGGCGACGCCACCGCCCTGCAGGTTGAACAGGTTGAGCACCGTCAGGGTCGAGAAGCCGGCGCCGTTGACCGTCACCGTGCGCCCGTTCTGGGTGATCGAGGTGATGCCGATCGGCGCGCCGATCGGCACCGACACCGCGTTGGACAGCACGTTGCCGGTGTACGGATTGTTCACCACCTGCAACGAGCCGGGTCCGGTCGGCGTGCTCATCGGCACGGTCACCTGAATCTGCGTCGCGCTGCCGCCGGCGAGCGGCGTCAGCGGGCCGACGTTGCCGCTGGCGGTGAACAGGTTGACCAGCGGGTTGTTGAAGCCGGTGCCGGTGATGGTGAGCGTCGAGCCCTGCGCGACGATGGTTTCGACGTTGGCGATCGGGATGGTCGGATCGACCGGGCGCAGCGCGACGCCGTTCAGCTGCGTGATGGTCGGCAGGTTGATGCTCGGATCGCCAAACAGCAGCTGCGACTGCGCGTTCGAGGTCGCGAAGTTCTGATCGGTGTTGATCACCAGCACCGTACCGAAGCCGTTGCCGAGCTGAATGGCGGGCGCGACGTCCCAATTCAGCGAGGTGGCGCTGAAGGCGCTGGGGGTGAACGGGCCGTACGCCTGCGGGCCGTTGGCGGTGGCGACGAAGAGGCGGATCACCGCGCCGGCGGTGAAGCCGGCACCGCTGAGCGTGAGCGGATCGCCGACCACGATCGGCGCCGCGATCGGGTCGAGGCTGGGCGCCAGTGCAGCGGCTTGGGCGCGCGGCGCGACCGCCGCCGCGCGCATCGCGCCCGCC
>JANRJF010000178.1:0-3892 GCA_033764095.1 Deltaproteobacteria bacterium
CGCGGGCGCGACCACACGCGAACACCCGCACGCGGGCGGCGGGTCAGTCACGCATTCGGGCAGCCGGCCAGCGGTGCTCCGAATGCCAGGTTGCCATGCCGTCATTTTTCCAGGAAATATGACGGCATGGTGTCAGGCCGAACCTACCCGCGCCTGCTGACCGCCCCGCGCGAGAGCTTCTTCCTTTTCGGCCTGCGCGGCGTCGGGAAGAGCACCTGGGCACGGGCGACGTTTCCCAAGGCGACGCATCTCGACCTGCTCGACGAACGCGTGTTCCAGGCCTACCTGCGCGACCCACGCCTGTTCGCCGACGAGCTGCGCCGGTTGAAGCGCGGCGAATGGGTGATCGTCGACGAGGTGCAACGCCTGCCCGCGCTGCTCAACGAGGTGCATCGCTGTATCGAGGAGCTCGGCTTGCGCTTCGTCCTGCTCGGGTCGAGCGCCCGCAAGCTCAAGGCGAGCGGCACCAACCTGCTCGCCGGCCGCGCGGTGCGGCGCGAGATGCATCCCCTGCTGCCGGCGGAGCTCGGCGCCGACTTCTCGCTCTCCGACGTCCTGCGCTACGGCAGCCTGCCGATCGTCTGGCAGGCGCCGGACCGCCGCGATCGGCTGGAGGCGTACACGCAGCTCTACCTGCGCGAGGAGATCCAGGCCGAGGCGCTAGTGCGCAACCTGCCCGGCTTTGCCCGCTTTCTCCCCATCGCCGCGCTCTTCCATGGACAGGTGATCAACACTGCCGGTCTGGCGCGCGATGCCGGCGTCGCGCGGACCACGGTGGCGGGGTACCTCGATATTCTGCAGGACACCTACCTGGTGCGCATGCTGCCGGCCTACGAGGCGCGGCTGCGCGTCAAGGAGCGCAAGCATCCGAAGCTCTATTGGACCGACCCGGGCGTGGTGCGTGCGATGAAGCGCCAGTTCCACGCGCCGTCCGCGGAAGAACGCGGCGCGCTGCTCGAAGGTTGGGTGGGCGGCCTGCTGCACGCGACCAACGCCTACCGCGGTTTGTACGACGAGATCTTCTACTGGGCGCCGGCGCAGGGCGGCGTCGAGGTGGACTTCCTGCTGCGGCGCGGCAAGCAGTTGATTGCCATCGAAGTGAAGGGCACCGCGCGACCCGGTCCGGCGGACTTCACCGGCCTGCGCGCCATCGCCGAGCTGAAAGAGACGAAGCGACGCATCCTGGTGTACACCGGCGACCGCGCCTTCCGGACCGCAGAAGGCGTCGAAGCGCTGCCGCCGGACGAATTGGTTCGCTTGCTTGCCGACGGTCGGTTGTGAGCCGGACTGGTCGTCCGGGCGCGTCTTGGCGCCGCAGCCCAGACGTCATCCTACGACCGGATCCGGCAACTCATACGTAAGCTGGGTGAAACGGATCGTGAGCTCGATACCCGACGAGAACAGGAATCGATGCTCGAACTGGTCATCGGCGAGGACTTCGATCTCGTCATTGCCGACATCGCCGTAGCCATGCGGGCCTGGTGGGCCCCCGCGCCCGCGATTGCGACGACACGCGGATGCGGGCGGGGACGCCCGCCGCCACCAGGAGAGCGGGCACCCGCAAGCGGGGCTACGAATTCGGGGCGCCGGCGGCGATCCAGTCGCGGATCAACTGGATCTCTTCGGCGCTCAACGGGTCGCCGACCAGCGGCATGCGGCTGCCCTGGCCGAGCGGCGGCCCGGTGAGCTTGATGAGCAGGAAGCTGTTGTCGGGATCGAAGTCGTCGACGCGCAGCAGGCCGGCGGCGGCGGCAGACTCGATGTCGGGTGGGACGTTGAACAGCTCGTCGTAGGCGGCGTCGGCGGTGAGATTGAGGTCGCCGCTCTCGAACTCGTCGTCGTGGCAGGTGGCGATGGCGCAGCGCGGCTGCAAGATCGCCTGCTGAATCTCGGCGAAGGTGGCCGGACGCCTGGTCGCGGTGGGCGTCGGACCGCTGTCGCAGCCGCCCAGCGCCGCGCTGACGAACTGCACCAGCTCGTTGATGGTGATCTGACCATCCTGGTTGGGATCGAAGTTGCGACAGATGGTGGGATCGTTGCTGGGATCGAGCGCGATGTTCACCGCCGCGATCAGCTCGTCGATGCTGACCGCGCCGTTCTCGTTGCAGTCGCCGGCACAGGGCCTCGACGCCGGCGGCGTCGCGGTCGGCGTCGGACTGGCGGTCGGCGTCATGGTCGGACCGGGCTCGGTGGTGAGGACCACCGTGTAGACCGCCGACGCCGCGTACTGCGGTGCGTCGGTCACCAGCCTGAAGGACAGCGAGAAGCTGCCCTGGACGCCCTGCGCCAGCTTGAGCTGCCAGGACGGATGCGAGTGCAGCGCCGGGGCGATGCCCTCCAGCTGCGTCGACTCGCCCGGCGCGTCGAGCGCCACGCCGTTGATCTTCAACGTCGTGCCGGCATCGAGGGCGACGATCTCGGCGCGCACCGCGGTGCCGTCGGCGAGCGCGTAGGAGCCCTCCGGCGGTGGATCGGCGCTGGTGATGAAGCCGGGGTCGACGGTGCTGTAGAGGCATTGGCCGCCGGCGCAGAAGACGCCCATGTGCAGCTTCGGGTCGTCGAAGTGCCACTGGATGGTCAGCGCGCCGCCGCCCGGCTCGGTCGACCAGATCTGCATGCACGCGGTGCCAACGCAGGCCCGGCTTTCGGTCACGGCGGCGAACAACAGAACCGCGGCGGCAAGCAACGCTCTCATGGGCGACTCCCCATCTCTGTCAGCGGTGCGCCGGTGTGGCAACCACAGCCGCCGCGGCGGATCGTCGCACCTGGCGATTTGACCGGCGGCGCTCGACTGCTAGCCTGCGACCCGCATGTCGTTGCGCCGCACCCTGGCCGCCGCCCTCGCCCTGCTGACGCTCTCCAGCGTCGCGCCGGTCGGCGCCGTGGTGCTGTGCATCTCCAGCGACGGCTGTGCCTCGCTGGAGCCGGTCGCCGGCTGGAGCGGCCGCTGCCTGGAGTCGCAGTGCGACGACGAGCACCGCGGCAGTGCGGCGGAGGATCACAGCTGCCGCGACACGCCGGTCCTGCAACACAGCCTGCCGTCCGCGCCGGCCGCAGCGGCGGTGGTCCCGCCGGCACAGCAGCCAATTGTCCTCGCCGCGCCGGAGCTCTACGCGCCGCCGATCGGCGCCGTCGCAGCACACATCGCCGCGGCGCGCCCACCCGGCGCCGCACTCGTCCTGCGCAGTATCGTCCTGCAGCTCTGAGCCGTCTCGCGTCGCGCTTCGCGCGCCCGTCCACCCGGTGGGCTCCGCCCACCGCAACGCGAGACACCGCTCATGCCGCGAAATGTGCATTCGCGCCGCGCTCCCATGCTGGGCGCGGTGCTGCTGCTGCTCACCACTGCTCCGCCGGCCGGCGCCGCGCCGCCCGACGGTGACCTCACCCTGCGCGCCGCGCTCGCCGCGGCGTTGCAGGACAACGCCGCGTTGGCCGCCGGCGCCAGCGCCGTGCGCGCCGGCGACGGCCGCCTGCAGCAGGCCGGCCTGCTGCCCAATCCGGAGCTCAAGCTGGAGTTGGAGAACTTCGGCGGCTCCGGGTCGCAGAAGAACTACGAGTCGGCGGAGACGACGCTGCGCCTGTCGCAGCTCATCGAGCTGGGCGGCAAGCGCGCCCGGCGCGTGACCCTCGCCGGGCTCGAGCGCGATGCCGCGCAATGGGACTACGAGGCGCGGCGCGCCGACCTCGCCGCTGCGACGGCGCGCGCCTTCGTCGACGTGCTGACCGCGCAGGCGCGCCTGGCGCTGGCCGACGAGCTGGCGCAGCTCGCCGCGCGCAGCGCCACCGCGGTCGACGCGCAGGTGCGCAGCGGCGGCGCCGCACCGGTCGAGACGACCCGCGCACAGCTGGCCAGCGCGCAGGCGGGCCTGCAGCGCGGCTCGCGGGCGCGCGA
>JANRJF010000179.1:0-19006 GCA_033764095.1 Deltaproteobacteria bacterium
TCGTCCTCATCGGTGCAGGGGGGCAGGGCCGCGAGCTGTTCGACCTGCTCGCCGACCTGAACGCGGTCGCGCCGCGCTACGAGGTGCTCGGCTGGCTGGTCGAGCCGGGCTTCGCCGCGCGCGGGACGCGGGTGCGCGAGCGGCCGGTGCTCGGCGATCTCGACTGGCTGGCCGGACGCGCCGATGCGGTGCAGGTGATCTGTGCCGTCGGCGCGCCCGAACAGCGCCGGCGACTGGTCGAACGCGCCCGCCGCCACGGTGCCACCTTCTGCAGTGCCGTCCATCCGCAGGCGGTGCTGACGCCGACGGTGACGCTCGAGGCGGGGGTGCTGATCGCCGCCGGCGCGGTACTCACCGACGCGATTCGCCTTGGCGCGCACGCCATCGTCAACTGTGGCTGCACCATCGCCCACGACGTCGTCTGCGAGCCCTTCGCCACCCTGTCGCCCGGCGTGCACGTCGCCGGCGGGGCCGTGCTCGGTGAGGGGTGCTTTCTCGGGACCGGTGCGAGCGTCGTGCCGCGCGTGCGGGTCGGGGAGTGGGCCGTCGTCGGTGCCGGCTGCGCGGTGGTGGCCGACGTGCCGCCCAACACGACGGTGGTCGGCGTGCCGGGGCGGGTGATCACACAGCGCGCCGCCGGCTGGCACCTGGCGGCGGGCGCCTGAGCGATCCGCCGCCGCCGCCGCCGCCGCCGCGCAGCCGCCAGACGCAGAGTCCGGCGAGGGCAAGCAGGGTGGTGCCGCTGACCGCGGCGCCGATCGCCAGCGCGCGCGGCCGATAGTCGAAGCGCACGCGGTGCTCGCCGGCGGGGAGCGCGACGCCGCGCAATACGCCGTTCACGCGCACGATCGGCACGGCGGCGCCGTCCAGCGTCGCGCGCCAGCCCGGGTAGAAGGTCTCGCTGAGCACCAGCATCGCCGCCTGGCGGGCGCCGGTGACCAGCTCAACGGCATTGGGCTGGTAGGTGGTGATGCGCGCGAACGCATCCGGATCGAGCTCGCCGAAGTGCTCCGCCGGCCGGTCCTCGACCAGTGCCGTCAGACGCGGGTCGAAGCGGCGGCCGTCGGGAAAACGCCCGTCGCGCACCGTCCGGGTGACGTCGTCGGCGGGCAGCGCGGTGGTAGTGGGCACCAACCAGGCGCGCGGCAGGACGTCGCGGTTCTCCAGTACCTCGACCACGCCGTTGCCGAAGCGCGGCGTCCAGCGCGGTGCGTCGGCGAGCAGCTGGTGCAGCGGGGTGAGCGGCGTGCTGCGGTCCGACGCCGCGTCGTAGAGCGACAGCCGCACCAGGTGCAGCGTCGCCGCCGCGCCGAGCCGCTCGACCGAGACGTGCGTGACCTCCAGCGGCGCGAAGCCGTCGAGCACCGCGCTGTAGCTGTTCCCGCGCCCGCCGACGCCGTCGGCCGTTTCGGCGATCGGTGCGCGCCGATGGCGCACGAGCGGCGCGACGTCGGGCCGGTCGAAGGCCCACTCGGCGGTGTGGCTGCCGGCGCGCAGCAGCAGCTCGACGCGGCGTCCGTCGGCGCCGTCAAGGGTGACGCGCGCCACCGGCGTGCCGTCGGCCAGGTCGGTGGCCTGGCTGAGGAACGACACCACGCCGAGCTCCGCGGTGCGGACCGGGCGCGGCAGCGCCAGCCGAACCGCGTCGCCGGGCGCGAGATGCGCGTCGAATCCCTGCGCGGCGAAGTCGATGTGCCCGATGCGTCGCGCCGAGCCGGCTGCGTCGGGGAAGATCGCCAGCAGGTACCTCGCGTTGAGCAGGTCGAGGAACGGCGAGCGGCTCGCCAGGGTCGCGTCGGCGATCGTGCCGCTGTAGTTCATGCCGCCGGCCAACTCGCCGTAGCGCGAGATCATGAACGGGTCGTATCCGTTCACCATCGGCACCGACGCGAGGGCGTACCCGGCGCCGACCGGCCCATAGCCGCCGGCGGTGGCGACGACGATGCGGAAGGCGGACGGGTCGGGCTCGAGCTCGCGCAGGCGCTGGATGTAGTTGGGCGCCTGCCAGGCGCCGGCGGTGGGCGGATAGAAGTTGGGCATCCACGCGCCGAGCAGGCTCAGGTCGGCGAGGTGCACGGCCAGCAGGGCCGCCTTCCGCCCTGTCGATGGGCGGCGGGCGAGCAGGAGGAGGGTGCCGGCGGCCAGTGCGCTGATCAGCACCGGGAGCGCGATCGCCGGGTTGTCGAAGCGCATTGCGCCCTGCAACGCCGGGTGGTCGAAGCCGCCGGGAAAGGCCTGCTTGGCGAGCGGCCCCCACACCAGGCGGCCGGCGAAGACCGCCAGCGCGGCGACGGCGAGGCTCGCCACCGCCACCGCCACTGCGCCGGCGCTGAGCGCGCGCCGCGCGTGCGGCACCAGGTGGGTCAGCGCCAGTGCCGAGAGCAACGCCACCGCGAAGTCGAAGAGGTAGATGTTGCGCGCCGGGGCGCGAAACAGGTTGTAGACCGGCACGTGGTAGAGCAGCCGTCCGACCGGCGTCGAGTCGCCGAGCGCCAACAGCACGCCCAGCCCGCCCATCAGGCACCAGAAGCACGCCGCCGGGCTGCTCCGCGCCAGGCGGAGACTCGCCAGCGCGAGCATCAGCGGCACCACCCCGGCGTAGCCGATCAGCTCCCACAGGCCCCACCACGCCCCCCAGTACGGCACCGTGGGACCGCCGCCGAACAGGTAGGGGAACAGCAGCATGGGCAACTGGCCGAGCGGCAGGGAGAAGGAGACGAACGCCTCGTAGGACAGCGTCGCGCGCACGCTCTGCTGCATGAGCTCGACGGTCGGGACGAGCTGCAGCCCGCAGAGTCCGAGGGCGAGCAGGACGGAGGCGCCGCAGAGCAGCAGGTAGCGCCAGCGTCCGCCGGCCGGTGGCAGCCGCCAGGCGAAGAAGAGCGCGTGCAACCCGCCGGTGATCAGGACGTACATGGGGATCGGCGGATGGCCAGCGAGGATGACCAGGGCGACGGCGGCGGCGGCGCCGGCGACGTAACGCAGCGCGGTGCGCTGGCGCAGGCGGTCCAGACAGAAGAGGAACCAGGGCAGCCAGGCCATGCCGTGGATCGTGCAGGTATGGCCCATGTGCGCGATCATCCAGCCGCAGAACCCGAAGGTGAGGCCGCCGAAGGCGGCCCCGAAGCGGCTGCTGCCGACCTGGCGCGCGTAGGCGTAGGTCCCGAGGATGGCGACCGAGTAGGTCGCCTGGGTGAAGAGGTTGACGGCGACGCTGGGGGAGAACAGCGCGAGCAGCCAGGTGCCCGGGTAGAGCAGCGCGTTCTGCATCTCGGCGAGCAGCGGAAAGCCGCCGAACACGTACGGGTTCCAGAGCGGCAGGTGGCCGTCGAGCGCCATCCGCACCGCCAGCAGACGCGACGGGAACGAGTAGATCTGCGCGTCGCCCGGCGCCAGCACGACCTCGCCCGCCGTTGCCCGCCAGAAGTAGACGAACGGAGCTGCGCCCAGCGCCAGCACGAGCAGGGCGGACCGCCACGGGGCGGCCGCCGCCGCGCCCGGCGCCTCGCCGTCCATCCGGCCCGGCCGCAGCGCCGCCAGCAGCACGGATACGAGTGGCGACATGCGCGGCTCTCCCACACCACACCGCCCGGGTCGACCGCAACCGCGACGGCGCGCGCCTGGCGCCGACCGGACGTCCAGTCGTCTGCCCCATCACCTGCGGGCTGACGAGCGGACGTCGCAGCGCGACGCGACCGCCACCGGCTGGACGCGGCACCCGCGCCGAACGACCGCGTGGCGGTCGGGTCGAGTCGGCATGCCGCATGCACAAGCGCGCGGCCGATGCGGCATCGGCTGGCGCTCTGCGCTCTGCTCGTCTTGTTGGCGCCGCCGGCGCGCGCCGCGGTCTATCTGGTCGCCGTGTCGGGCGACGACGCCGGCAGCGGCGGGCCGGAGTCGCCGTGGCGCACGATCGGCCGCGGCGCCGCTGCGCTGCAGCCGGGCGACACGCTGATCGTCGGGCCGGGGGAGTACGTCGAGTCCGTGCCGCTGACGCGCTCGGGCGAGCCGCAGGCGCCGATCGCGCTGCTCGGTCTCGGCACCGCCGTGCTGCGCAGCCCCGACCCCAACGCCAGCTGGTCGGGCTTCGACGTCGCGCCCGGGGTCGGCCACCTCAGTCTCGAAGGGTTCATCCTGTACGACTTCCACGAGACCATCTTCCTGCGCCCCGGCGCGCACGACATCGCGGTGCGCGGCTGCGTCGCCGACGGCAACCGGGTCGGCGTGTGGATCGCCGGTGCGCGCGACGTACTGGTCGAGCAGTGCACGCTGCGCGGCAACCGCCTCGGTCTGCGCGTCAGCGGCGCCGCCGAGCGCATCACCGTGCGCGACACCGCCAGCACCGACAACGACGACGGCGCCGGCTGCGACGGCGACGCCGACGGCTTCTCGGTCGAGGAGACCGCGCGCGACGTCGTCTTCGAGCGTTGCCTGGCGGCGCGCAACGGCGAGGACGGTTTCGACCTGCAGGGCGACGCGGTGCAGCTGCGCGCCGCGGTCAGCCGCGACAACCAGTGCAGCGGCGTGAAGCTCGGCCAGTCGGCATTCGTCGAGAACAGCGTGGTGGTCGGCAACACCACCGGCATCGCCAGCAGCTCGTTCTTCGGGGCGCCGGTGAGTGCGTCGATCGTCAACAGCGTGGTGGCCGACAACACCGGCACGCAGCTCCTGCTGCGCGCCGCCGCCGCCGATCCGCAGCAGCCGGCAACGGTGCTGCTGCGCAATCTGCTCGCCGCCGGCGCCGGCAAGATCCTCGAGGCGGAGTGGCCGCTGCTGCTGGTCGAGGATCACAACCTGTTCTTCCGCCGCGACACCAACAACGCGGCGATCGTCCGCCACCGCGCCGACGGCGAGCGCCGCTACACCGGGCAGGAGATCAACGCCGGCCTGTGGGCCGCCGAGAGCGGGCAGGGCGCCGGGACGCTGGCGATCGATCCCGGCTTCATCGACGCGACCTACGCGGTGGCAGCCGACAGCGCGGCGATCGATCGCGGCACGGCGAGCGGCGCACCGCCGCTCGACCGGCAGGCACAGCCGCGCCCGCAGGGCGGCGGCATCGACATCGGACCGGACGAGCAGCCGAGCGGGTTGGCGAACCATCGGCCGTGGGCCGACCCCGGACCGAGCCGCGTCGTCGACCTGGGCGCCCGGCTGAGCCTCAGCGGCTACGGCTCGATCGATCCCGACGGCGACGCGCTCACCTACGCGTGGGACTTCGGCGACGGCGCGACGGCGACCGGCTACAGCGCCTCGCATGCCTACGCGGCGCTCGGCGACTATGTCGTGACCCTCCCCGTCAGCGACGGGCGACTCACGGCGTCGCGCAGCGCCGGCGTCGTCGTGCGCCTGCCGCCGACCGCGACGCCGACCCCCAGCCCGACCGCGATCCCGAGCTCCACCGCGACCGCCACGCCGTCGCCGATCGACTGGCCGACGGCGACGGCGACCGCGACAGCGGCGGAGACGGCGACCGCGCCGCCGACGCCGAGCGATACGATCGCGGCCACGCCGACCGGCGAGCCGGCGACGCCGATCGCGACGGCGACCGCCACCGTCGCCGTGCATGACACGGAGCTGCGCGCCTCGCGCCGCGTGCGCCTGCGCCTGCGCGGCCATCGCACCACGGCCGATGCGAAGCTGGTGGTGGTGGTGCGCAACGCCGACGTCGAGCCGGAGCCCGAGCGCCCCGGCCACCCGATCGGCGTCGTCGTCGAGCGCGGCACCTGTCCGCCGCAGCTCGACGTCGGCGTGGTCGACTTCGAGCCGCGCCAGCGCGACGCGCAGACGGACGTGCTGGTGGAAGGCGGCCGCAAGCGCCGCGTCCGCATCCCGCTCAGCGTCGAGCGGGCGACGATGCCGGCGCCGATGCGCTGCGTGCTGGAGGTGCGGGCGCTCGGTCCCGACGACGACCCGACCCCGGCCAACAATCGCGCGGCCGTGGCGATCGAGGTCGAGGTCGACTGAGGCCGCCCGCAGCGCGTCGCGTCAGGGCGGCGGCGCGAGCGGGGTCGGTCCGAGGTAGGCGATCCGTCCGTCGCGGACCATCCAGCCGCCCAGCGCGGTGCCGACGGCGAACGGCAGCCGGTGGCTGAGGGTGAGGAAGACGTGCGACTCGTTCGGGGTCGGCGTGGCCAGGTTGGTGAGTGCGAGGGTGACGTTGCTCGCCCCGGCGGGGATGCCGCTCTGGTCGATGTAGCCGCAGTCCTGCGACAGCGCCCGGCGCTGCCGCACCTGGTTGCCGTCCTCGGAGACGGTGATGCGCTCGTGGCGCCCGACCATGATGCGGCCGGTGACGGTGGTGGCGGGCAGGATGTAGACCAGCCAGTCGTCGCCGGCCGCCATCGGGTCGCGAAACACGACGGTGTTGTAGCGGTCCGAGCAGTCGAGCGTGGCGCTCGCCATCGCGGTGGCGCGGGCGCGCGCCGCCGCCGCCTGGTCGGCCGGCAGTGGCGCCGGGCGATCCCAGCGCTGCACCGCCGGCGGCGAGTGGGCGGTGAGCATGACGTCGTAGAAGGCGACCGGCGTGCCGTCGGGCGCACCGATGAAGCGCACCAGCATGCCGGTGGGCTGCGGCACGGTGATCCAGCCGCGCACCGGGCTGTCCGCCTGTATCGCCCCGGCGCGCGCCAGCGCGTCGGTCGCCTGCCACGCTGCCATGTCGTGGACGAACAGCATCTGTCCGAGCCGTTCGGCGTCGGCGATGTCCGCCTCGCTGTCCGGCGGCGGAGCCTGCACGGTGGCTGGCGGTCGAGCGGCGGATGAACACCCGGCGAGCGCGAGCAGCAGTGCAACCAGGAGGCGGCGTGGCGCGGCGGTCATGCCGCGCACTACCAGCTTCGCGGCGCCAACGCGCGGCTTACGGCGCTGCCCGTGGGTATACCGCGGCCCAGTCGTCGCGCATGCTGACCACTGTCCAGCCGCGCTGCGGCGCCTCGTCGAGCCCGCGCGCCAGGCGGCCGACGCCCGAGAGGCGATCGTAGGCGAGCTCGCGCGCCGCGTCGTCGTGGTGCACCAGCATGCCGAGACGCGCGCCGCTGCCGGCGGTGGTCCACTCCAGCATCTCGAAATCGCCGTCGGAGTTGCCGAAGGCAGCGATCGGCCGCTTGCCGATGAAGGCGTTGATACCGACCGGCTTGCCCGCCTTGTCGTCGACGAAGTCCATCGCCGCGAGCCGTACGATCGCCGGCCTGCCGTCCCGCACCTCGTAGGCGGTCTTCACGCTCGATCCGATCACCTGCTGCGGGGGGACGCCGTAGCGCGCCTCGGCGAAGACGCGCAGGAACTCGATGCCGCCGCCGGAGACGATCCAGGTCTGGAAGCCGTTGGCGCGCAGGTAGGCGAGCAGCTCCAGCATCGGCTGATAGACGAGCTCGACGTAGCGCCGTCCGAGTGTCGGATGGCGCGCCGTCGCCAGCCAGTCGGCGACCACGCTGGCAAACTGGTCGGTGGTCATGCCGGCGTGCGTCGCCAGGATCAGCTCCACCAGTCCCGCTTCGCCGCTCGCCGCCACGCCGGCCAGGTCGCCGTTCAGCGCGGCCTTGAAGGGCTGGCGCTCGCGCCACTCCGGATGCTGCGCTGCCAGCGCGCGGACCCGATCGATGGCGAAGAACAGCTGGACGTAGGCCGGCTGCTCGGTCCACAGCGTGCCGTCGTGGTCGAACACCGCGATGCGATCGGCCGGCGCGACGTAGTCCGTGCCGCCAGCCGTGGTTACCGCAGCGACGAAGGCGAGGATGCGCTGCTTCGCCGCGCCGTTGCGCCACGACGGCAGCGGATCCGGCGCCGCGCAATGCGCCACCAGGGCGGCGCAGAGCATCGCGGCGGCCAGCGCGAGCCGGCCGCCGTGGCGTGGGGCGAGCCGCCGGCGCACGGACTATTCGCCGGTGGTCTTGGTGAGCCGGTCCATCGCGTCGCCAAGGTTGAAGCTGCCCGGCTTCTGGCGCGGCGGGAAGTCCTTGAAGCTCGCCAGCCACTCGCCGATGTAGGCCTGCGCCGGCACCAGCATGTAGACGCGATCGATGCGCCAGCGCGCGTACTCCATGCCCTCGTGATCGCTGCGCTCGAACGGATCGGCGCGCAGGTTGAAGAGCTTCGGCACGCGCAGCGTGATCAGCGGCTCCTGCCAGACGTCGAAGCCGTGCGCGCGCTGCTCCATGAAGACGATCTTCCACGGGTTGTAGCGCAGCCCGGCGAGGTTGCCGTCGTCGGTCCAGTAGAGGAACTCGTGGCGCGGCCAGTCGCCCTGGCCGCCGAGCGCCGGCAGCAGGTTGTAGCCGTCGAGGTGTACCTTGAACTGCGTGCCGTTGACGCTGGCGCCCTTGAGCAGCGCCTGCTTGACGTCGGGCTGGCCGACCGCCGCGAGCAGCGTCGGCATCCAGTCCTCGTGCGAGATGATCTCGTTGATCTCGGTGCCGGGCTTGATGACGCCCGGCCAGCGCACCGTCAGCGGGACGCGGTAGCCGCCTTCCCAGTTGGTGTTCTTCTCGCCGCGGAACGGCGTCGTGCCGCCGTCCGGCCAGCTCATCACCTCGGCGCCGTTGTCGGTGGTCCAGATGACGATGGTGTTGTCGGCGATGCCGAGATCGTCGAGCTTCTGCAGCAGTTGGCCGATCTGCGCGTCGTGCTCGACCATGCCGTCGGCGTAGACGCCGAGGCCGGTCTTGCCCTTCGACTCCGGCTTGAGATGGGTCCAGATGTGCATGCGGGTGGTGTTGAACCACACGAACCAGGGCTTCTCGGCCTTGTTCTGGCGGTCGATGAAGTCGAGCGTCGCGTCCATGACCTCGCCGTCGAAGGTCTCCATGCGCTGCTTGGTCAGCGGCCCGGTGTCCTCGCACTTCTGCTTGCCCCACGGCCCGAAGCGCGGATCGTCGCCCGGCGTCACCGTCGTCGTCGCGACGCACTTGAAGACGCCGCGCGGACCGAACTTCTGCTTGAACGCCGGATCCTGCGGATAGTCCTCGTTCTCCGGCTCCTCCTCGGCGTTGAGGTGGTAGAAGTTGCCGAAGAACTCGTCGAAGCCGTGCACGGTGGGGAAGAACTCGTTGCGGTCGCCGAGATGGTTCTTGCCGAACTGGCCGGTGGCATAGCCCTGCGCCTTGAGCAGGTCGGCGATGGTCGGGTCCTTCGCCGAGAGGCCCTCCGGTGCGCCCGGTAGGCCGACCTTGGTCAGCCCGGTGCGGATCGGCGACTGCCCGGTGATGAAGGCGGCGCGCCCGGCGGTGCAGCTCTGCTGCGCGTACGCGTCGGTGAAGACGGCGCCCTCGTGCGCGATGCGGTCGATGTTGGGCGTCCGGTAGCCCATCATGCCGCGGTTGTAGACGCTCGGGTTCCAGTACCCGATGTCGTCGCCGAACATCACCAGGATGTTCGGCTTCTTCGCCGGCGCGGCGCTCTGGGCCTGCAGGGCAGGGGCGCACGCCAGTAGGACAGTGGCGACGAGCAACAGGCGAATGCGGGCCATGGAGATCCTCCTACGCCGCAGTATGGGAGCCGCCGGAGCGCAAAGCTGTCGCGGATCCGACAAGCGCTGTCAATTGTTTCCGGCTCGATTCACCGCTCGCGGGCGGCAATGCGGCAGTGCTAGACGATGCCGATGCGTCGCTGGCGCCTGGCTCTGCTGGTCGCGCTGCTGTTGGCGGGCTGCGGCGACGGCGGCGGCTCGGCCGCGCGGCTCAACGAGCCGGACGGCTCCTTCGCGATCGCCGACACCACCATCGACTTCGTCGACACGTCGCGCCCGACCGCGCCCAACGGCGGCGCGCCGGGCAGCGACTCGCGCCGGCTGCACACGATCATCTACTACCCCGACGCGCCGGGGCGCTTTCCGCTGATCGTCTTCTCGCATGGCCTCGGCGCGTTGGCGCGCATCTATGCCGTCATTCTGGAGGCGTGGGCGGCCGAGGGGTACGTCGTCGCGGCGCCCGACTTTCCGCTCTCGCGCGCCACCGCGCCGGGCGGCGCGTCGTACGACGACTATGTCCAGCAACCGGCCGACCAGAGCTTCCTCATCGATGAGCTGCTGCGGCTCGACGCCGATCCGCACAGCCCGCTGCACGGACGCATCGATCGCAGCCACATCGGCGCCTCCGGCCAGTCGCTCGGCGGACTGACGACGTTCGGTCTGACGCTCAACACCTGCTGCCGCGATCGGCGCATCGAGGCGGCGGTGCCGATGGCCGGCCTGCTGGCGCCGTTTCCAGGCGGCGACTACGCCGGCCGCGGCGCGCCGCCGACACTGGTCATCCACGGCGACGCCGACGACACCGTGCCCTACGGCGACGCGCTCACCGCCTACGATCTGCTCGGTGCACCGAAGGCGCTGCTGACCCACATCGGCGGCGGCCACATCCTGCCCTACGTCGGCAGCGGCGACCGCGCCGCACAGCTCGCCACCATCGACGCCTCCACCGCGTTCTTCGATCTCTTCCTCAAGCGCGAACGCGGCGCCCGCGAACGCCTCCTCGCCGTCGGCGCCCGCGCCCGCGTGACGCTGGTCGCCGATCTGTGAGTCCGGCCGTCCTGCCTCCTTCCCGCGCGCGAGCGAGAGTCCGGTCTCCTTCCCCCGCGCGAGCGAGAGTCCGGTCTCCTTCCCCCGCGCGAGCGAGAGTCCGGTCTCCTTCCCCCGCGCGAGCGGGGGAAGGTCGGGATGGGGGACCCCACCCCCGCGCGAGCAGGGCAAGGTCGGGATGGGGGACCCGCCATGCACTCCCACCGTGCGATCCCGCTCGCGGCGCCGCTCCCCGCCGTGATAGCGACGCGCGCATGACGACGGGTGCGGCGCCCTGGATCCTGCGCCTGCTGCGCGAGGGGGCCTGGTTCCGGCAGCTCCCCGCGCCGTTGCAGGAGGAATTCGTGCGCCGCTCGAGCGTGCGGACCTACCGGCGCCGCCAGGCGGTGACGCGCGCCGGCCGCGTGGTGGAGGGGCTGTACGGCGTCATCGAGGGTCGCATCCAGGTCACCCGGCCGGTCGGCGCGGAGGGCGAGGATCTCATTCACGTCGGCGAGCCGGGGTTCTGGATCGGCGAGTACTCGCTGCTCACCGGCGAACCGGCTGTGGTCGGCACCGTCGCCTCGACCCAGGTGCGCCTGGTGCTGCTGCCGCGGCGCGAGTTCGAGCGCCTGATCGAGCGCGAGCCGCGCTGGTTCCGGCCGTTCGCGCTGCTGGCGCTGGAGCGCTACGCGCTGCTGGCGCGCCAGCTGTCGGATACGCGCTTGCTGCCGCCCGCCGAGCGCCTGCGCGGCCGCCTCGCCGATCTGGTCGAGCTGCGCCGCGCCGAGCGCGCCGGCAGCGGCGCGGTGGTGCTGCGCCTCTCGCAGGAGGAGCTGGCGCGCATCGTCGGCGTGTCACGCCAGACGCTCAACGTGCTGTTGGCGGTGCTGCGCGACGAGCAGCTGGTCGAGGTCGGCTTCCGCTCGCTGCGCATTCCCGATCCGGCGCGGCTGTTCGCCGTTGCGCCACCGCCCCCCTTCGCCCGTCGCCGCGCATCGGGTTGACCGAAACAGACGCGGCGAATAGTCCCGACCCATGCGAGCAGGCATGCGGGGGCGTGGCTATCTCTGGATCGCCGCGGTGGTGCTGGCGATCGCGGCGACCCGTTCCGGGGCGATGTCTTTCGTTCCGCAGCATCTGTACGCGACCCGCTATGGCGCGCTCGATATCGCGGAGTACGACGCCGGCGGCCGGCTGCTCGGCGCGACGACGCTGGCGCCGGAGATCGGTCGCAGCCTGCGCGGTCTGGCGTTCGGACCCGACGGGCTCCTGTACATTGCCGTCACGCGCGAGACCGGCTTCGCCGTCGTCGCCCTGGATCACTGCGGCATCGTGCAGGCGACCTATCGCGGCGATGCGTACCTCGACGGCAATCTGACCTTCGGAAAGCTGGCGATCGGCGGCGACGACATCTACGTCGCCGGACAGGACGTGTTGACGCGCTTCGACCGCAAGCGGCCCGGACCGGGAACCGTGATCTACACCAACAATCAGGTCTTCGATGCCGAGGTGCTGCCGAGCGGCAACGTGCTGGTCGCCTCGGCGTACGAGATCGAGGAGATCACGCGCGACGGCGATGTGGTGCGTACGCTGGGGGAGCCGCTGCCCCAGTTCTACACGGATATTCGCGGCATTGAGTACGATCCGGTCGCGCACGACATCTACGTCTCGGCGCTCGGCCATACCGACTTCTTCTTTCAGGTGATGCGGGTCGATGCCGATACGGGCGTGCTCGAGGCGAGCCGCACCTTCTGGTATGCGGACGACCTGTTCTGGACCCCGAATGGCGCATTGGTGGTCATGCACAGCCGCGAACAAATGGGAGGCCAGTTCTTCTCGCGCGACCTGGAGCAGATCGGCGCGCTCACCGGAGCGCCGCGAGGATTCGTCACCCAGTATCCCGTCTCGGCACAGTGCGGCGACGGCAGCGTGCAGATCTTCGAGATGTGCGATGACGGCAACCGCAGGCCGGGCGACGGCTGCGACTCGCGCTGCGTGCGCGAGCCGCTGCGCATCGGGGTGACGCCGGCGCTGCTCACCGTCTCCGAGTCGGAGCTCGGCGGCAGCAGCGGGACGATCCGCTTCAGCGCCAGGGACTCCGCCATCCGCAAGGGGCCGGCTGGGAGCCTGAACGAGATCCAGTCGCAGGTGACCGTCGCGTACGGCAATGGTGCGAGCACGGGGACCTTCGCGCTCGCGGCATGCGATCCTGGTTGGAAGACCAACGACGAGCGCGTCGCGAGGTTCGCCAGCGGCGCGCAGAGCACTGCTCCGACGACGCTGACGATCGAATCCGGGAAGCGCATCAGTCTTGTGAGCAAAGGATTGGGCGATCCGCCGCTGTCCATTGTCGGGGTTGCCGATCCGCAGCGCAGCGTGTTGGTCGCGCACTGCACGGTCAACGCCGGCCAGGAGACCTGCCTGTGCTCGTCGTTCCCGAGCTGCCGATACAAGCGCGTGCACGGCCGGGCGATGCTGTCCTGCCGCAAGGGCGTGCCCGATCCCTCCTGCGCAGCGATCGGGCGCTGATCGCTGCCTCGCCGGCGTTGCCCAGCGGTCGCGGTTGACCGCACCGCCGCGACTGCGAGAGAGCTGGGCGCATGACGACTGCCGACTTTCGTTCTCGCTACGGGCCGCGCGCCATCGTCGCCGGCGCCGCGGTCGGGCTGGGTGCCGAATACGCCCGCCAGCTCGCCGGGCGCGGGCTCGACCTGTTGCTGATCGACCGGGACGCCGCGCCGCTGGCCGCCACGGCGGCGGAGATCCGTGCCGCGCACCGGGTGGACGTGGCGACGCTGGCCGCCGATCTCGCCCGCGCCGACATCGCGGCGGTGGTGCGCGAGGCGGTCGGCGGCGGCGAGATCGGGCTGCTGGTCTACAACGCCGCGGTCGGCACGGTGGCGCCGTTCCTGGAGCTGACGCCGGCACACTGCGACGCGATGCTCGACGTGAACTGCCACGCGCCGATGCGGCTCATCCATCTGCTCGCGCCGGCGATGGTCGCCCGCCGGCGCGGCGGCATCGTGCTGATGTCGTCGATGTCGGGCTACTACGGCTCGGCGCAACTGGCGGTCTACGCCGCCACCAAGGCGTTCGACCTGGTGCTCGGCGACGCGCTGTGGTTCGAGCTGCGCCCGCACGGCGTCGACGTGCTGACCGTGCAGCCGGGCTCGACCCGCACGCCCGGCTGGCTGTCGTCGCAGCGCGAAGGCGACGACGCGCCGTCACTGCCGGTGATGGAGCCGCCCGACGTGGTGCGCGCGGCGCTCGACGGGCTCGGCGTCGAGCCCAACATCGTCCCCGGCGAGCTCAATCAGCAGGGCGCCGCCGCCATGCGCCGCATGTCGCGCCGCGACGCCATCGAGATGATGAGCATGATCACCGGACAGCTGGTGCGGAACGACAGGTAGCCATCAGCCGCCAGCCGTCAGCCATGAAATTGATCTGGCTGACGGCTGATGGCCGAGAGCTGACGGCTGACAGCTGTTCCTCACGGCGCCTCGCCGCACAGCGTGCCGTTGATGTCGCACTGCGGCGTCTCGTCCTGTGCGCGCTGCGCCGCATTGAGCTCGAAGATCTTGTTCTGCGTCGCGCCGTTCGCATCGCAGTTGCACAACTGGCTGGCGCAGCAGCTGCAGTCGGCGGCGCGCTCGGCCTTGAACACTTCGCCGAGCTCGCAGTTCTGCAGGCCGTTGCAGGCGTCGGCGATCAGCGGCTGGTCGGTCGACGTGCACAGCGTGGCATCGCAGGTGTAGCCGAGCTGGATCTCCGTGCCGGTCTTCAGGCAGCCGTTGTACTCGGCGCACACGACGTTGCAGTCGACGCCGCTGTCCGGCGGTAGCTCGGTGCTCGGGCCGTAGAGCGGGCAGCCGCATTGCCCCTGCGCGTCGACCACGCAGCCGCCGGCGACCATGTCGCACGGATCGGGCAGGGTGACGCTCGGGTTGTAGGCCGCCGACCACGCGCGCGGCGAGTCGTCGCACTTCTGATCGAAGGTGCCGAGCTGGTAGGGGCCGGTGTGGTTCGGGCAGTCGCACGTGATGCTCACCGTCCCGTCCGGGTTGGTCATCGTCGGGCCGTCGCACGGCGCCGTCATGCAGCCGGCATAGAGCCCCGGGTCGGTACAATTGGTGATTCCGATGTGCTCCTCGGTGGCGAGATAGAAGCTGAAGGTCGAGACGCGTGCCGCGTCGCCGTAGAAGTCGCCGCGGTTGATCGCGGTGCAGGCCGGGGAGCTGTTGATCGCCTGACACCCGGCGCCGTCGGCGCCGCATTGCGCGACGGTCTGCTCGTACAGGTCGGCGTTGAGGATGCCGTTGATCAGCACGAAGCTCGGGCCGAACGATTCGTAGCACGGGCAGCTGCTCACCTTGCCGTCGGCGGACACGTCGCAGTTGGCGTAGAAGCACAGGGCGTAGGGGCCGAAGCAGGGCATGAAGTTGGTCGCTTCCAACGTCACGTCCGCCCAGGCCGGACCGTAGGCGGTCGTCATGGCGGTGTTGAGCGGGAAGTCGCCGCCACAGAAGGGCGGCGGCAGATCGCACGGCACCGGCGTCGGCGTCGCAGTTGGCGCGGCGGTCGCCGTCGAGGTCGGGGTGGCCTTGCCGCCGCCGTTGTCGTCATCGCCGCACGCGGCGAGGAGGGCGGCCAATCCCGCCACCACCAGCGCCGCTGAAAGCTTGTACATTGCCTGCATCGCCTGCCTCCTCCGTTTCACCGCCGAACAGACTAGAGCAGCGCCATCCCGGCGCAAGCTACGTTTTTTCGCGGTGGCGGGTCAGTGGCGGCGTGGCGGTGTCCTGCCCTGCAGCCATTTCGGCGCCCACCAGTTGAAGTCGCCGAACAGGCGCATGGTCGCCGGTACGATCAGGATGCGCACCAGCGTCGCGTCGAGCGCGACGGCGAGCGCCAGCGAGACGCCGAGCGCCTTGACCACCACCACCCGCGCCAGGGCGAAGGCCGCGAACACCAGCACCATGATCAACGCCGCGCTGGTGACCAGCCGGCCGGTGCGCTCGAGGCCCTCGGCCACCGCCCAGGTGTTGTCGTGCGTACGCAGATACTCCTCGCGCATGCGCGACAGCATCAGCACCTCGTAGTCCATCGACAGGCCGAAGACGAGGCAGAAGAGCAGCGTCGGCACGGTGGGGTCGAGCGGCGCCGCCTCGAACTGCAGCAGCGAGGCGAAGTGGCCGTCCTGGAAGATCCACACCAGCGCGCCGAACGAGGCGGTGATGGAGAGGAAGTTCATCACCACCGCCTTGAGCGGCAGGATGATCGAGCGCAGGAGAATGAACAGCACGACGTAGGTGACGGCGACGACGAAGCCGATCGCCGGCGGGGCACGGTCGAGGGTGAAGTCGGTGATGTCGAGATCGTGCGCCGACGGACCGCCCACCAGAATGCGGCCGTCGGCCACGTGTGGGTCGGCGCGAATCGCGCGTACGATGTTGCGCGCCTCCTCGCTCGCCGGGGCGGCGTCGGTGAGCACGGTGAGCAGCACGGTATCGGTGCCGGCCACCATCGAGCGCATGCGGCGCGCGTCCTCCGGGAGCCAGTCCTCCGGCATGTCGGCGTCGGCGAGGAAATAGTCCTTGGTCAGGCGCGAGTCGGTGTCGACGACGCCCTCGACTTTCACCACGCCAGGCAGCCTCAGGTACGCCTGGGCGCGATCGTACAACGCGCCGATGCGCTCCGGCGTGATCGCCGGTGTGGTGGGGAACTGCACCACGACCAGGACGCGGTTGCGCGCCTGCTCGGGGAAGGCGGTGCGCAGCTGCTCGAAGACGTCGCGCGCCGGCACGCCGCGCGGCAGCGTGTGCACGTCGGCTGCCGCCATCGTCAGGCGCACGAACGGCGCGCCGAGCAGCAGCAGGAAGGCGAGCGTCGGTAGCAGCACCAGCAGCGGACGCTGCATGACCCAGGTGGCGATGCGGTGCCAGAAGCCGTCGGTGTCGACCAGGCGCGGCAGCGGCAGGTGGCCGGTGTCGATGTGGCGGCCGATCACCACCAGCAGCGCCGGCAGGAAGGTGAGCGCGAAGGCGATGGCGAGCGCGACGACGATGCCGCCGGCCAGTCCCATGCTGGCGAGGAAGGAGCCGCGGAAGAACATCAGGCTGCTCAGCCCGATCGCGACGGCGACGCCGGAGAACACCACCGCGCGGCCCGACGTGTCGAGCGTGGTGATCAACGCCTGCTCGCGTGTCGCGCCGCGCTGCAGCTCGTCGCGATAGCGGCTGACGATGAACAGCGAGTAGTCGATGGCGACGCCGAGCCCGACCAGCGAGGCGACGTTGATGGCGAAGACGGCGATCTCCATCACCCGCGACAAGGCGGTGACGATGGCAATGCCGGTGATCACCGCCAGGGCGCCGACGCCGACCGGCAGCGCCGCGGCGACCGCGGAGCGGAAGACGATCAACAGCACCAGCAGCGCCAGCGGCAGGCTGACCAGCTCGGCGCGCAGCAGGTCGTGCTCGTTGGTGGCGTTGAGGTCGTAGCGGAAGGCGAGGTTGCCGGTGAAACCGATGTCGAACGCGTCGGACTGCAGCTTGGCGATCAGCCTCGGGTAGATCGCCGCGGCGGTGGAGAAGTCGTCGCGCATCGAGACCACCGCCAGCGCGCTGCGCGCCGACTTCGACATCAGGCGCTCACCGACCAGTTGCGGCGCGTCGTCCGGCGCGACCACCGCGCGCACGCTGGGATCAGCCCGCAGCGGTGCGAGCGCCGCGTGCAGGGCTGGCAGGAAGCGCTCGTCGCCGGGCGCCAGGCCGTCGCGCGCGGTGAACAGGATGATGAAGGAGGAATCGCCCGGATAGGCCAGCTCGCGCTCGATCAGTCGCTGCGCGATGTCGGACTCGATGCCGGGCGTGCTGCCGGCGCTCAGCCGACCGCCGCGCCAGGTGACGGCGGCGGCGAGCAGCATGGCGACGCCGCACACCGCGAGCACCGCCCACGGTCGGCGCAGAGCCAGGTGGGCGAGGCGGACGAGCATCGAAGGGTGGGCTTATCCGCCGGGCGCGAGGTGCACAACCCAGCCGCGCGGCGCGGCCGCGCCGCCGCAGCGAGCGTGCACCGGTCGCTGGTCAGGGCGCAGTCTCGCGCGGCGGGTGCTCGCCTCCCGAGCCGACTCCCGGCTGGTTGTGCGAGCGGCGGCAATCCGCGATACCGGGCGCCGGGGGCGGAGCCGATGCGCGTGCGTGGACGGGTGGTAGTCGGGGTGATGGTCGCGGTGCTGGTGGTGGGGCTCGGCGACCGGTCGCCGCTGCAGGCGGACTGCTGCAACTGCAAGATGTGCAGCGTCGGTGGCGCCGGCTGCGCGGACGGCGCCAGCGGGTCCGGCGATTGCGCCACCGTCTGCGCGACTGCCGGCTTCACCGGCTGCGGACTGTTCGAGTACACCGGCACCAGCACGGTGTGCGATCCGATGCAGGGGGAGTGCCTCTACTTCACGCGCACCGCGACCGAATCCCCAACCGTGACGCAGACGCCGACCGTGACCCACACCGTGACGGTGACGGGGACGCCGAGTCACACCTCGACACCGACCGCGTCGGGGACGACGACCTCCTCCGCCACGGCGACAGCGACGCCGACCACGACCAGTACGCCGACCGACACCGCTACCGCGACGGCGACCGCGACCGACACCGCTACCGCCACCGCGACTGACACGGCGACCGCGACCGCGACGGCCACCGACACCGCGACGCCGACCGTGACCAACACGCCGGCGCCGGACGGTGCCGGCTGCACCGACGGCGGGCAGTGCCTCTCGACCTTCTGTGTCGATGGCGTGTGCTGCAATACCGCCTGCGATCAGCCGCTGCAGTCGTGCGATCTTCCCGGCCAGGTCGGCACCTGTTCCGGCACCGCCGCCGAGGCTCCGTCGCTGTCGCGCAGCGGTCTGGCGATTGCCTTGTTGATGCTCAGCGGCGTCGGGCTCCTCGCCTTCGCGCGGCGACAGCGCCACTGACGGTAGCGGCGGCCGCAGCGGGCCGCCACCGCCGCGGCAGCGTTTCCTCGGGCGCTTCGGTGTGGCCGCAGTCAACCGCGGCTCGCACACTGTGGTTGCCCGCAACGCGCCCGACCGGTTAGGGACACAGGCATGGCACAGCGCGAGCAACCCTGGCTGATGCGGACCTACGCGGGGCACTCCAACCCGCAGGCGGCGAACCGGCTGTACCGGACCAACCTGGCGAAGGGGCAGACCGGCCTCAGCGTCGCCTTCGATCTGCCGACGCAGACCGGCTACGACTCCGACGATCCGATGGCCGCCGGCGAGGTGGGCAAGGTCGGCGTGCCGATCTCGCACATCGCCGACATGCAGGCGCTCTTCGACCAGATCCCGCTGGCGAAGATGAACACCTCGATGACCATCAACGCGACCGCGGCGTGGCTGCTGGCGCTCTACGTCGCCACCGCCGAGCGCCAGGGCGCCGACCCGAAGGGCCTGCGCGGCACGACGCAGAACGACATCATCAAGGAGTTCCTGTCGCGCGGCACCTTCATCTT